>NZ_SLTL01000120.1:0-328 GCF_014858585.1 Paenibacillus sp. 23TSA30-6
GAAGAGCAGGCGGAGCTTTACCCGGACAACGTGGCCGCCGTCATGAACGAGCGGCAGCTGACCTACCGCGAGCTGAACGAGCGATCCAACCGCCTTGCGCGGAAGCTGCGGGAGACGGGAGTAGAAGCGGACCAGCTGGTAGCGATTCTGGCCGAACGCTCGCTCGATATGGTCGTCGGCATTCTGGCGATTCTCAAAGCGGGCGGAGCATACGTGCCTGTCGATCCCGACTACCCGGAGGAGCGCATCCGCTTCATGATCGAGGATTCGGGCGCGCCGTTATTGCTGATTCAAAAGCATCTGCACGAGAAGACCGACTTCGCAGGAA
>NZ_SLTL01000121.1:0-321 GCF_014858585.1 Paenibacillus sp. 23TSA30-6
TCCATCACGCTCGCCAAATAAAGCCAGCCTTCATCAGTGGGAATATACGTAATATCCGTCATCCACACCTCGTTTGGGGCTCCAGCAACAAACTGCTGGTTCAAAAGGTTCTCCTGAACAGGCAGTTGGTGTTTGGAGTTCGTAGTTGCTTTGTATTTTTTCACGGTTCTGGACGTTAAACCAAGCTCCTTCATGATTCGCACGACCGTTTTTTCCGACACGGCAACTCCTTGCTGAACCAAAACTTTATGAATCTTCCGGCTGCCATACAAACGGCGTGAATCCAAGAAGATCCGGCGGATACGTTGTAAGAGCTTTTCC
>NZ_SLTL01000122.1:0-321 GCF_014858585.1 Paenibacillus sp. 23TSA30-6
TCCATCACGCTCGCCAAATAAAGCCAGCCTTCATCAGTGGGAATATACGTAATATCCGTCATCCACACCTCGTTTGGAGCCTCAGCAACAAACTGCTGGTTTAAAAGGTTCTCATGAACAGGCAGTTGGTGTTTGGAGTTTGTAGTTGCTTTGTATTTTTTCACGGTTCTGGACGTTAAACCAAGCTCCTTCATGATTCGCACGACCGTTTTTTCTGACACGACAACTCCTTGCTGAACCAAAGCTTTATGAATCTTCCGGCTGCCATACAAACGGCGTGAATCCAAGAAGATCCGGCGGATACGTTGTAAGAGCTTTTCC
>NZ_SLTL01000123.1:0-296 GCF_014858585.1 Paenibacillus sp. 23TSA30-6
CGATTGGAAATCGTGTAGGCGCCAAAAGCGTCTCGAGGGTTCGAATCCCTCTCTCTCCGCCAGATATTATTTATTGTGTGGCCCGTTGGTCAAGCGGTTAAGACACCTCCCTTTCACGGAGGTAACAGGGGTTCGATTCCCCTACGGGTCATTAGCTATTTTATAAAAGAGCTTGAAATAAAAAGCTTGTAATGGTATAATATGTGAAGTGTTGTGTTGTGGAGGCTTAGCTCAGCTGGGAGAGCATCTGCCTTACAAGCAGAGGGTCGGGGGTTCGAGCCCCTCAGCCTCCACCA
>NZ_SLTL01000124.1:0-279 GCF_014858585.1 Paenibacillus sp. 23TSA30-6
TGCCGGCGAGAGGACTTGAACCCCCAACCTACTGATTACAAGTCAGTTGCTCTACCAGTTGAGCTACACCGGCACATAAATTATTCAATTAAAAGTGGCTCGGGACGGAATCGAACCGCCGACACGAGGATTTTCAGTCCTCTGCTCTACCGACTGAGCTACCGAGCCTTATCCTAATGCTCTTCAACAAACATTGTATTACTAAAATGGCGGAACTGACGGGATTCGAACCCGCGATCTCCTGCGTGACAGGCAGGCATGTTAGGCCTCTACACCACA
>NZ_SLTL01000125.1:0-260 GCF_014858585.1 Paenibacillus sp. 23TSA30-6
GATGACGCTGTGCGATACGGTGAACGGCGTCGCGATGATGAAGATGTACGGCAGCGCCGTTGTGGACCCTAAGCGCCGAATCGGTTTCAATATGGTCATCACCGGTGTGTCCGCAGGTTCTGCCCTGTTCATCTCGGTCATCACCATCGCCGGCGTACTGCACGCGATGCTCGGGCTCACCGACCCGGTGACCACCTTCCTGGCCGAACTCGACCTCGGCCACGCCGGGCTGGTCCTCGTGGCGCTGCTGCTGTTCATCT
>NZ_SLTL01000126.1:0-259 GCF_014858585.1 Paenibacillus sp. 23TSA30-6
AGAGATGCTGCGCCTGCACGACCTGCCGCGCAATGCGATCTCGGCGCGGCAGATCGAAGGCATCGTCGCGCTCGATTACCAACCGGCGACGCAGTGGCTGGCCGGCAAGCCGTTCGCCACCTTCGTGCGCGGCTTGGAGGTTCGCCTCACGCTGGATGAAGACGCCTTTGTTGGCACCGGCATGCACCGGTTCATCCGTGTGCTGGACCACTTCTTCGGCCTGTACGTCCACATGAACAGCTTTGTGCAGTTGATTGCG
>NZ_SLTL01000127.1:0-258 GCF_014858585.1 Paenibacillus sp. 23TSA30-6
CACCGAGCCCGGCCAGCAGGTCGAGATCACGGGCGGCGCGCTCGCGCAGACCGTGCAGCGCGACGGCTTCGAGACGCAGACGATCGACGAGTACGCGCGTGCGGCCGGCATCCAGCCCGAGGCGACCTTCACGAACAACCCGGCGGGCACGATCCAGTGGCCGTTCGCGGTCGGCGTGCACATCGGCGACCAGTTCGGCTACCGCGACTGTGCCGGCTGCTCGAGCGACCACGGCGGCCAGGACTTCAACCCCGGACT
>NZ_SLTL01000128.1:0-251 GCF_014858585.1 Paenibacillus sp. 23TSA30-6
GGCATTCGTTCTAGGCTTCCCTACGCCTTTGGCCCTACTCCTGCGGGAGGACCCCCTCGGCAGGGCCCTGGGTCTAGGCTGGCGTTATGACTGCTCCGCATCCTGATCCCCACTCTGATCCGGTGGCGCACACCGGGCCCGTTCCGGCCTTGTCCATCCGCGGGCTCGCCAAGCGTTTTGGCGGAAAAATCGCCGTGGACGGCATCAGCCTCGACGTCCCGGCGGGTTCATTTTTTGGCATCGTGGGCCCG
>NZ_SLTL01000129.1:0-248 GCF_014858585.1 Paenibacillus sp. 23TSA30-6
CGCTCAGGGCGCCCCGGAGGGTCAGGACGTTCCGGTACGACTCGGTTTCAGGCGTGGTGATCAGGCGGACGTTGATGCCCCGCTGCTCGGCGATGACCGGAGCGTTAACATAGGAGACCTGCTCGGTCACAACGTCCGCGAAGATGCCCTTGAGGGCGGCCAGTTCCAGGACCTTGACGTCGAGGGAGGAGATCTCACCGGCAACTTCAACGTCGAACTGGGTCAGGGAGGCATGCGTGAGGGCGGTG
>NZ_SLTL01000013.1:0-149281 GCF_014858585.1 Paenibacillus sp. 23TSA30-6
TTTAAGAATCTACTGAAACAAGCTTGACTATGAACCTATTTCTATACGGCGTTACCCATCCAATAGAGCGAAGAGCCAAATAAAATAAGCGCCATTCCGGTTATTTCGGGAATAGCGCCTCACTATAATTAAAATAGCTGTATATGATTATAAATGGAGTAAATATACGAATCAAGATGAGGGAAAAACCGGGCGAAACAATTCTCAGAAGAATTCATGTTCACCTGTGCCCCGAATGCCACCAAGTAACTGCTACAAATCCGAGGGAACGGCGCCCATACGAATGCTCCGCACATGGAGTGTGGGTATTCATTATATCAATGCGACTAACATCATCCCAACTTAAAATCTATCTGGAAATAAGTGTAGACGCACCATTGAAAATTTGCAGTCCAAAAAAACAAGCTATTCCACAAATAATTATTCAAAAAAGCATTGTTTTAATAGAGGCCTTCCCGTATACTGTAGTCAAACACTTGGTTTAATAAAAACATTTTATTATGAATTTATAATGAATTATTTATTAGTGTTTGCTTGCGGAACTTGCAGTTCTTGGCCTACTTTAATCAGGTTGTTAATTTTAAGCAGTTCTTCAACAGTTACACCGTATTTTTCAGCAATGGAAGTCAGCGTATCGCCATCTTGAACACTTACTGTGATTGTATTTACAGTAGCTGGGGTTCCTGTTGTATTAGTTGGCGCTGTAGTTGCTTGATTGTTGTTCTCAGTAGCTGGTTGAGCCGGTGTTGTAGTCGTAGCATTTTCAGTTGTTTCAATTCCAAAAACTTTAGCTTCAAATGCTTTTTGTGCTGCTTCTTGTTGTTCTCTTATCAATTGGTCTTCTGCTTGTTGTTTTTCATACTCAGAACCAGACTGTGCGGCGGATACTTGACCTGTAGCAAGTGGACTCAACAGAGATACTGCACCTAAACTTACTGCCAACATACTAGATACTGCTACTTTTTTCATTACGTTTTTCATGATTTTTTCTCTCCTCTTTTTTAAGTCAAATTTTAATTAACTGCTTTACTACTGAGCGAGACACTCCCAATGTCCGCTCTGTTGTCGTTAGCTAATCATTTATTACCAAACCATGTTAGCTATCAACAGATAGAAATTGTACTCCTATTTTCCAAATAAATCAACCTCTAAATTAAAATATTCTGTTTTCATCCCTCACTTCCTTACTTTTTGTTTGTGTCTATATTTTTATTATATACCTCTCTCTATCTCGTTGTCAAATCTTGCTTATCGTGCGGTTTAAAAGGCTTCTCTGCTCTAGCATTCGAGTTTTTCTCGGAACGTTATGAACTTTTTTTTCCTAGTTTCAAACCAAAACTCTCGTAAAGGGACATAAAATTCGGGCTTATGACCTTGCCAAAGTCAGGCAAAAAATGGTCATATGTATTCCCTCTTCGGATGCCTTTTTCCTTAAAACACGCGCACACGCTTGTAAAGTGCTGCCTGTCGTATAAATATCGTCCACCAGCCAAACAGTAACGCATTTCTGATTCTCCATTTTAGTTTGAGACTCAGCGTTTAAAATAAAATGCTTAATTAACTCCGTCATACCTGACACAACAGAGAACGCATTGTACATCGTGTCTGTGCGTTCTTTTTTTGTTTTGAAGCTTTGTTTGCCAGTATCTTGTGGACGAGCAAGTAAAGGTAAAAAGGGCAGTTTATTCCGCCTGGCAAGCTCCTCTGCCAAAATTTGAGCCTGATTGAAACCTCGCTCTGTCAATCGTGTTTCGCTTACTGGAACACATGTCACCAAATTCACGCTCCGCAGAGCCTGATTGAAACGAAAATATTCCCGACCAGCAAACTCATGCCTCATAGCCTGATAAGCCCGATGCATCATCTCGCCGAGCGGAGGACCGTACTTTTCATTTCCGCGATATTTAAACTGCCCAATCCATTCTCTCATAATAGGCGTATAGCTAGTCGCACTCCGATTACACACATAGTAGCGTGCTTCCCGGTCAGTCCTTACACAATCAGGACAAAATGTCGGGCGTCCACAATGAACACATCGAATGTTGTGAATCCAAGGAATTTGAGCCGAACAAGAAATACAAATCCCGGGGAACTTGGAAAAACCCCCAGTGTGAATTCCACAAGCGATACATGTTTCTGACTGACGCTGAAGTAGCCAATTCAAAAAAAGTTGGGCTCTGCGCATCATTATCATACAGAATACACCTTTCCTGGTAGTTTACGTGTCAATATTGCATCAGGTTTCACATTTCCAAAAAAACTTTTTTTTATTTTGTGCATTTAATGTTTCACCTTCTGTAGATAGCCCTTTTTTCGCGCTAGTGTATTCATGCGCTTAATTTGTCTAATCGCCCTCTTTTGGCCGCGTGTCCATTCGGGTGATGTGAAAACGACGCTTCCACATGGATCATCCTTCGACCTCCCTGCTCGACCAGCCATTTGTACCAGAGAGGCTTCATCAAAAAGGCTGCTATCCGCGTCCAGTACATACACATCACTCCGCGGAACCGTCACACCGCGCTCCAAAATAGTGGTTGTGACCAGTACACGTATTTCAGTTGCTCGAAAGGAACGTACCTTAGCGCTTCGTTCTTCATCCTGGGATGAAGTGCCCGCAATTGGGATATCAGGCAAGCGTCTGATCAACAATTCTACTAGAGATTGAATATGTGAGATTCGTGTCACAAACAGGAAGACCTGAGCGCCGCGATGTATGGATGCCAACAAGCGTTGAATTAGGCATGCGGGAAGTCGTCCCTTTTGCAGCCAATGCTTCACCGGAGCAGTCTCCAGACGGAATGGGACAGGCAGTGGATGGCGATGAAAACGAACGGGAACCTTGGCATGCGGCAACAGGCCGCGTGCAGCCTCTTTTTGCAACAGTAGTGGTGGAGTAGCAGACAAATAAATGAATTTCCCCTCCTGCTTACATACAGCCTGTGCGGCAAAGGCGAGCATTGGATCATTGTGATAAGGAAACGCGTCAATTTCGTCAATGACAACCAGATCAAAGGCCTGACGATAACGCAGAAGCTGATGAGTCGTTGCGAGTGTCAGCTGCCCCCTTTGCCAGCGTTCATCGCTGCCTCCATAAAGCGTCACCATGCTTACACGAGGAAAGGCGATTGCCAAACGGGGCGCCAACTCCAGTACCACATCCCGGCGCGGTGTCGCTACAAGCGCCGTTCCTCCATGCTCCAGCACATGTTGCAGGAGTGGAAACATCATTTCCGTCTTGCCTGCGCCAGTCACGGCCCAAAGCAAAAACCGCTCTGCCACGCCTTCGCCAGTTGTTGGTGAAGGATGCCCGCTGTTGCTGTCGCGGGCAAGGACACTCCCCTGCAACGCAGCAGCAGGGCTTGTCCCCCGGCGTATTGCCATGCCACGCCGCAATAGCTCGCCCGCCCGGAGCCAGAGGCTTTCCGGGCGAGAGCGCCCCCGCACCCCACTGGGCGGTGCGGCCAAAAAGCGCAGCGCCGTTTCGGCGGCGGCGCGTTGCGCAGGGCTCAGCCCCCAGCGGTCGAGCTCCGCGGCCGGGGCTGTGTCCGCCGTGCACGGCACGGCGGGTTTCGCTGCACCGCGCAGCAGCAGCGAGCACTCACGGCTGCGCCCCAGCGCGAGACACGTCTCGCAGTAGGCGCACGCCTCGCGCCCGCACGATGCACAGCTTGTGCGGTACATCGCCCCGCTGCCGCAACGATTGCAGCGGAGATCACTCGCAGCGGGCCGACGCGCATGTGGTGCAAGGCCAGCAGCAAAGCTGAGTCGACCTTGCAAGTACGCGAGCTGCGCAGCCAAGCGCCAAACGCGCTCCAATCCTGGTGCCACCTCAGCCAGGAGCGCTTCAGCTTCCAGAACGAGCAACTGGCGTCCTGACAGCAAATCAGCCAGCACATCCGCTTGTCGTGCCACACGCTCCATATCCAGTTTTTCAATTTCACTGTTGGAATGCCTTGTTTGCCCGAGGTACGATACTCCTGCTATTCCCCGTTCCTCACTCCCTCCCCCATACATCATGCTGCTGCTTGGATGAAACAGTTGCCCCTCCCACCTGCATTCACTTTCTAAGTCAGGAATCCAGCCCTCCGCTCCATCCCAAATGCATATAGCATTGATCCCTCCGGTTAAATGTTGCGCTACGTCACCAGACTCTGAATTCAGTTCATCCTTTAGCTGTGCGAGAACGTATTGCCACCATTGCCTCCTTGTCCATCGCTTCATGTCCGTTGATCCCTTGAACACTTCACACAGCTTTACGCCCCAAGGCAACGGAAGCTCTCGCCCCAGTACCACCCATTTTTCGACAGCATTCTCCTGTCCCTTGTTCCCTTTCAACCACCATGTCATATCTACTCGAATATCCACGGATAAGCGGATATCCCATTTCCCTCTATACCTGACCACATATACCGCAATTTTCATTTGGCACCCTTTCACTTCTCAAGTGTTTATTTTCCTCTTTCTAACAACAAAAAAGCAAAAAAGCACACTTCCATGGCCCATAGCCTGAAGTGTGCTCCACATCATTCGGATTTCAGCGAAATCCCTTTTATCTTGCATATGCAATTCCTTGTAAACATTTATATCCGGTTTCGACCGTAATGTCCACCATACTTTGTCATTAACGAACAAGTGGAGCATCCACCAACGGGTTGGCTGTTCTGAGGTCAATAACAACCCGCTTTTCACCGCCTAACTTCGGTAAAACCAGGTTTCCCGGTGAAAAACGATATGAAATGACCGAAACATCCATATGGCTGTAACGCACCATCCGTGTAAGGATCGGCAGTGTATCATCCACGGATTCATCATCCAGTACCGTCACATGCAGCGGCCCCCGACGTAACCAGGCAAGTATGCTCAATGAACGCATCACCCACTCCACACGTTCTCCGTCATTAGAAGTAATGACAATATAACGGGTCGGCCGTTGATCCGAAGATAACGCGCGCACATCGTCGCCATTGCGATAGGCTTGAACCGCCTGCCGTATATACATAAGATGCACAACTGCGGCTCCCAGACCATATATAAGCAATATCCAAACCAAATGAGCCATCACGAAGGTTCCACCTCCTCCTATAGCGACAATATATGCCGTATAACAGGAAGAGGTGTCACGGTTATGTACTGGGTTTCAAAGACTACACTTTACAGCGTAACCCATCCGTATTTGATGGAATTAATAACCGCTTGTGTCCGGTCATCAACCTCCATTTTTTGCAAAATACTGCTGACATGGTTTTTGACCGTTTTTTCACTAATGAATAAATATTCACCGATCATCTTGTTGCTCTTGCCTTCTGCCATTAAGCGCAACACTTCAGCCTCACGACGGGTCAGCGGGTTATTTTCGCCTGCGACGAACTTCACGCCAGCTTCCTTCGTATGACCTTCAGCCATAGCCCCGGTTTCATTCAGATACGTCATCCGGCGGAGCTGCTGAATGAGTTTACCCGTTACCTTCGGATGAATAAACGCATATCCTTCATGCACAGAGCGAATCGCATTAATGAGGGACTCGGCCTCCATATCTTTTAGCAGGTAGCCATTAGCCCCCTTGCGCAACGTCTCGAATACATAGCTTTCATCATCATGAATGGACAAAATGATAACTTTGACATCCGGGAACATCTCACGCAGCTTCTCCGTTGCCTCCACACCGTTTTCAATAGGCATATTAATGTCCATCAGAACGATATCCGGCTTCTCTACATTACAGAATTCCAACACCTGAATACCATCGCCACATTCTCCGATGACCTCAATGTCGTCCTCCATATTCAAAATACGTTTAAGCCCTTCACGGAACAACTGATGATCGTCCGCCAAGAGAACTTTAATGGGTGCGTTACTAATTTCCTGATTTTCCATGTTGTTACTCCTTTCCCTTTTCCACGTTGGTTGGGATATGAATCACTATCTTGGTGCCTTGATTCTCAGCTGATTCGATCTCCATTCTCCCCTCGAGCAGTTCAACCCTTTCCCGCATACCAATCAGACCAAAATGCCCATGATCTTTACTTTTCTGCTGAAAAAGCTCTGGCTTAAAGCCCAGACCATTATCCTGCACCACAATTTTTACAAGCTGCGCCTGATAGGTAATCTCAACAAGCACATAGGTAGGATAAGCATGCTTGGCAACGTTGGTCAAAGCTTCTTGGATCAGACGGTAAATGGCTGCTTCCATCGCGGAAGAGAGACGATGCTCCTTGCCCCTTGTTTCAAAAAGCGCTCTAATCTTCGTTTTCTCCTCAAAATCCTGCACATATTTCCGGAGCGTCGGAATAAGTCCCAAGTCATCCAGGGCCATAGGACGCAAATTAAAAATAACCTTTCGCATTTCCTCAAGACTGGAGCGAACCTGTTTCTTCAAGTCTACTATTTCGTCCTGAACCATCTTGAATTCCTGCTTGGCGATCATTCTTTCCACAATTTCCGTCCTAAGCACTAGATGCGCAAGAAGCTGTGCAGGTCCGTCATGAATTTCACGGGATATCCGCTTGCGCTCCTCTTCCTGGGCTAAAATAATTTTCAGACCAATAAACTGCCGGTTTTTGGCCGATTCAATGATCCGCGTCACTTGTCCCAACTCACCCGACAAGTATTCCAGTACGACGCCCATCTGCGAACCGATGGTTTCAGCCCGCTCGACAGAGGCCTCAACACTTTTAGCCCGCTTTTGAAGATCATCTCTTCTGGCCTTGAGGTACATTTCCTTCTCGCGAAAGATCATCACATCGAGCTGAAGCTGTGTTGCTTTCTCGTAAGCCTGCTTGATATCCTCTTCCGAATAGCGGACAAAGTCACGGCTGACCTCAGTCAGCCGAATACGGGACCGCCGATAGTTCATTTCCAGCTGGTCCACCTTTTCAATCGTTTCCGCCGTTTCCTTCAGGACGCTCTGGAGTTCCTGATTTAACGTGACCAGCTCGGTCCGGGCCGTGTCCAAAATTTCGAACATCTGATATTTGCTGTTCTCCATCACCTGGATGGCATTCTTAATGACTCGGTCTATGATATCGGCTTGAAAGTCCACAAATGTTCTACTCCAATCCTAGCATTTCAAGTATATATCATACCATATCATGACTGGAGGGTGATGGTCTTCGTTTCTTGTTCCCATTTTACAGTCATTCCTAACTGCTCAGACACGAGTCTTAATGGGACTAAAGTCCTACCACCTAACACAATGGGTGCTACATCCGTGCTCTGACGCTTGCCGTTCAGGACGACTTCTTTCTTGCCTACTGTTAAATCCATCAGCACACCGCCACGCATAATCGTAATCCGCTGATCGCCTGCGTTCCACTTGGCTTGCCCACCAAAAGCATCCAGCACGTACTTGATCGGCACATACGTTGAGCCGTCACGAGTCATCGGAGCAGCATCAATGGTCGTTGGCGTTCCGTTCACGGTCATTGACTTTTGTCCGATTGTCATTTGAGCCGTTCCTTTTTTGAGTCCTTCGGTTCCGACCGTTCCCGGTGTATTAAAAGAAATATTATCAAAAGCGACATTGCCCGTTTTAGCACGCTCATCCTGACCTTCGGCCACATTGACTACATACAGGCGCTTGAGCTTCGCCGGATATGAAATATTCAAACCGCTCATGTCTGCGTTAATGGTTTTCCAACCGTTCCAGTCGATCACTTTGGCAAGGTCAATATATGCCGTTTTGCCCTGGGCATCTTCCAGCTCGGCACGCAACCAGTTCAGACTCTTATCTCCTCTAACATCAATCGAGATGGATGTAGCCGCTTGTTCAAGCGTTTTGCCGGTTGTACCGTTCAGCTGGGCGTAGGCATACATTTTACCACTACCGTTCGTCATGTCGTAGTTCAGCTCAAGCACTTTGGAATTGGCATGGTCGCCATCTCCTTGTACAACAGCCGCTGTGCCGGTAACGCCTTCCACATTCGAAGTAAAATCAACCGGATACGAAACATTTTCGAAGTTCTCCCAGTTGTTTGTGCTAGCCCCGCCAGCAGACAGGAAGACGACCGCGCTGAAACCATCGTAGCGACCGATGGCATAGCCCGTTTTCACACCCGCATCCACCGTATTTATCGTAAGCTGATTGTCCTTAACACTTCCCTTAAAGCCGATGAACTCCCATTTGAGCGCATCTGACGAAATGCTGACGCTCTGGCCGTCTTTCGTCTTTGCAGTTACCGGTACCGCGTTTTTAGCTCCTGCCGTAAGCGATCCTGTCCCACTGCCTGCGGTAAGTGATGAAATTTCATCTGCTCCCAGCACAGTAACCTTGGTCGTAGCACTAGCTGAGCCACTGGACGCCGTCAACGTAGCTGTTCCTGGTTTCGACCCCTTCACAACCCCGCCACTCACCGACACCACGGACGGGTTGCTCGATTTCCATGTCACTTGTACATTTGAGGTATCGAACGGATTGTAGTAGGTGTCATAGCCTTTAAAAGAATAGCTTCCGGTCTGACCAATAAGCAGCGTTTTATTGCCTTTAATCGTAAAGCCTTTGAGCGTCCCTTTAGGTGCACTGGTGTACACACCCACACCGTTTACGACGCTACGTTGCTCCGTACCGTATTCCGTATTGAACGTAAGCCCCGCTGTCGTATCTCCTAAATCACGGGTCACCATTGTGGTGGAGCCACCGCCATCCAGGTTCATACCCTTCCAGACACCAATATCTTTCATCAGCGTTTGCAGCTCACTCAGGGATACGCCAACGCTGTTCCCGTTCTTCTCAACGGCAATGACATAAGCGTAACGCTTGTCACGGGAATATCCCAAAGCCGTGCGCGCCCGCGTCCCGCCTATGCTCGTTGTACTGCGGGAAAAGGAAGTTTTCTGACCGTCATTCACCAATATGGTGTGTCCGCCAATCATCATCTGGAGATTGGAAGGGTCCACCTCACTCCCTGTCGATTTGACACGAAGATGATAGCTGGTTTCTATCGTTTGTCCTACTGTCAGGTGGGCTTTGGCATAATCGGCCGCTTTGCCGTGAGTACGTAAAATATAACCGTCCTGCGGCACAGTCATATTCAACGTAGCATTGTTGGAAATTTGCGTAACCACACCATCTTGCACCAATACCTCGGTAGGCGTTGTTGAGCTGTTTTTCGGCCGCTCAATTGCTTTCCAGGCAGATGTATAAATATACATAGCGTTGGAGTGGCTGTAGCTGCTTCCACTCGTTTCAGGCGAATACGAAGCCTTATTCATCCCCGCTAAAGGGAAAGTTGATCCATCCCCGGCTTTTACTGTGCCTTCAAAAGTGAACTGCTCCACCATTGGGGAACCGTCCTTGGTTACAGCAAAGGCATACATACCTGTTAAATCAGACGGAGTAGACATTAATACACCCTTCGATACTTGTCCACCAATCGGAGCACCCTCGCTGGAGGTATTAAAATAATCTCCGTTCACACCAGCGACTGCTCCCGTTTCTTTTGCCATACCGCCTGTGCTTTGGCGGGTTGTGAACTGTCCATTTTTCCCGGTCATAACATCCAGCTTAACGTATGGATTTTGCAAGTCTACCCGGACGATATCCGCCAGCGCTGTCCCTTTGGAGCCTTTAAAACGATATTTCATCAATGTTGCACCGGAAGTAATAATTTCTTCCCCCAGCTTTACAGTCGAACCGGAAGCTGCACTCGCAATCGGTGCAGATATCCAGCCGTTTAACGGAATTAGAGCGCCTGTTCCGGCAACGGGTCCAACCCACAGTACTCCTGCCAGTGTCAAAACAGCCCATCTTTTAACGATCCCTCTGCCATCTACTTTCTCATTGCCTTGTTTCCTATTACCTAAAAACATATGGATGATAGCTCTCCCATCTTCATTGTATTCAAACGGACTTTTCCGATCATGTACTCTAAACTCTATCAAATAAACAAAAAAAGCCTCTTATGTTAATAGACTTATTATAAAGGCAAAAGTTACGAAAATCCCGTCAACTATTTCATAAAACACAAACTATAAATTGACGAATGCATAATCAGCACACTATAATACACATGAACTTATA
Source organism: Paenibacillus sp. 23TSA30-6 (assembly GCF_014858585.1). Lineage (NCBI taxonomy): Bacteria > Bacillati > Bacillota > Bacilli > Caryophanales > Paenibacillaceae > Paenibacillus > Paenibacillus sp. 23TSA30-6. The sequence continues at coordinate 10,016 of NZ_SLTL01000013.1, forward strand.
AGTTCAAATAATACTAACTAGTTCAAACCTAATGTTATGCACCCATCAGGAGGATTGATAATCATGAATAAACAACGAACAATCATCATACTTACCCTATCCCTGAGCATCGCGATCGCTGGATGCTCTGCCGGGAAGGAGGATGCCGCTCTAAGCTCTGCTGCACAGCCAGTCGCTGTGCGTACCGCAATCGTCAAATCCTCTCCGCTCCATACTGCCTATAACTTGTCAGGCACGCTTCAGGCTTATGAGGAAAACACACTGGCTTTTCAAAATGGAGGCACCGTAGCCAGTGCCTCTCTCTCTGTCGGCACTGCTGTACAGAAGGGCGCCGTTATTGCTCGTTTGGATGACGCTGACTACAAGCTTCAGGTTGAGCAGGCAGCAGCCTCGATTCAAGAGGCTCAGGCAGGTATAGATAACGCCCAGGCTAACCTTCAAGCCGCTGCTTCCGCAATCCAATCCGCCGATGCAGGCATTGCGGGCGCGGGCGCGAATGTCAGCAAGGTCAATAAGGGGGCGCGTGCCCAAGAGAAACAGCAAGCCCAAGCCACTGTGGATAAGGCCCAAAGCGCTTATACTAAGGCCAAGACAGATAGCGAGCGCACACAAAAGCTATTTGAAGCAGGTGCAGCCACCGCGTCGGACAACGAAAGTGCCCGTCTGAACGCTACAGCAGCCCTGAAAGATCTGGAACAGGCCAAAGACTCCCTTTCCCTCCTGCTGGAAGGAGCAACGACAGAAGACCACCAATCCGCTCAGGCTTCCTTTCAGGATGCGCTTGCTGGAAGATCCAAAGCCATTGCAGCCAGTGAACAGGCTGCGGCTTCCAAAAAACAAGCCAGTGCCAATTACGAAAAGGCACTCGTCGCCAAGAGTCAGGCAGAACTTGCACTTTCACGCACCCGTCTAATCTCTCCTGTGAACGGCGTCATTTTAGATAAGATCGTGAATACAGGTGATTTAGTCTCTTCAGGCCAAGCAGTCTATCGCATAGGCTCCATTGATCGACTCAAGGTTCTGCTTCCGGTACCGGACAGTGAAATCAGAGATTGGAAGAAGGGACAACAGGTCAGTGTCATGTTGTACGAGGAAACCCGTCAAGGCACAGTATCCAACGTTTATCCGTCAACGAGTACCAATACAGGTAGGGTTAATGTAGAGATTGTCATTTCCAATCCGCAAAGAAACTGGTTACCCGGTCAGGTCATTAAAGCTGCTCATCAGGTGACAGACAAGAACGGCATTCTCATTCCGGCCGAAGCGGTCATTAACACGGGAAGCAAGCCTTTTATTTTCAAAGATGTCCAAGGAAAAGCTGTTAAAACTCCAGTGGAGCTTGGCAATCAGGTCGTAGAAAATCAGCTTCAAATTGTATCCGGCCTTCGTGAAGGCGAACGTATTGTCATTAAAGGGGCAGAAACCCTGTTTGATGGAAATGCGATTCAGTCGGAGGAAGGCGGACGCCCATGATTGAGTATATCGTAAAAAAACGAAAAATTACGTTGCTGTTTTTTGTCATGCTGATTTTAGTCGGAATCTTCGGTTTTTTCCAGTTACCGCAGCAGGAGATGCCGGATGTCACAATACAGAATGCTATGGTAACAACAGTCTATCCTGGTGCTTCACCACAAAAAGTAGAACAAACCGTAACCAAAGAGTTGGAGAAACGCATCAAGGAAGTGGAAGGCGTTAAAACGATTGATTCGACTTCTGGTAACGGATTCTCCTCTATTTTAATCGAATCCAAAGATGGAGTTGATCCCCAAACGGTTTGGGACAATATGCGTAAAAAGGTGCAGGATGCACAGGCTGATCTCCCTGATGGCGCTGAAACACCCATTGTGAATGATAAGCTAACAAGCTCGTTTATCGGCTCCTATGCCTTGATCGCTGACTCTGTCGCACCGCTGTATCAACTCAATGATATGACTACAAGCTGGAAAGATCAGCTCAATACCATATCTGGCGTATCCAGTGTCAAATTCAGAGGTCTTCCTGATCAAGAGGTACGAGTCCATATCGACAATCAGAAGCTTCAGCAATACCAACTGTCCTGGGGGCAAGTTGCGCAGGCGATCCAGTCTCAGATTGACCGGGTTCCTACCGGTGATATTGAATACAACGGGCGCACCTATCAGCTCATTGTCCGGGAAACAGAAAAAGCCAACGAGTTAGAGCAAGTCATTCTGACACGCACCAAGGAAGGGAACCCTGTTTACCTACGAGATGTGGGTACGACTGAGCTGGCACATTCCAAAGCAGGCTACTTTGCTTACATAGATGGTAAACCAGCCCTTACACTAAGCATTGGAGCAGAAACAGGCACCGATATCCCGTCGATGAGCGAGAAGGTTAATACCAAGCTGAAAGAGCTGGAAAAGACACTCCCCGCAGGCGTTCACTTTGAAACTCTTTTTGCACAAAAAGATCAGGTAACTCATATCTTCGACGATTTAAAACGTGAAACGATTCTCGCGATTGCGGCCGTTATTCTCGTTTGTATGCTGGGCTTGAATTTGCTAACCTCTGCTTTTGTCGCGCTGGCGATTCCTATTTCGGTTTCGATCGCCATTATCTTTTTGCCCATGTTCGGCATTACACTCAATCAAATTTCCGTTGTCGGCCTGATTATCGTACTTGGTATACTCGTCGATGACGCGGTAGTCGTAAATGACAATATCGAGCGCAGACTTACGGAATTAGGCGAATCTCCCTCCGTTGCGGCAGTAAAAGGCACCAAAGAGGTGATGCTTTCCATTTTAGTTGCCACACTGGCTACCATCTCAGCCTTCGCTCCACTATTATTTCTTCCAGGGAATGTAGGTGCATTTATTAAACCGATTCCAGCCATTGTTTCCCTGACTATGCTTGCCTCTATGATCATGTCGCTCACCATCATTCCTATTTTTCGAGAATGGTATGAGAAACGCAGACAGGCTCGTCACCCTCAGGGAAAACCTAAACCACCTGGCTTGTTAGGTCATCAGATTCAATCTTTAAATAAGCTCTATTCACAAAAGTTAATGCCCAAAGTAATTCAGCGTCCTTTGCTGACCGCAATGGTTGGACTCATGCTCGGGACGGCTGCATATGGACTGGTCGCTTTCACAAGGGTTGAATTGTTTCCAGAATCGGAAGATCCTCACGTCGCATTAAATGTAAAAATGCCTGTGGGCACTTCGATCGCAGAAACAGACCAGATAGTCAAAGACATTGCAGCTTGGGTAAGAAAACAACCCGAAACCTCTAACGTAACCTATAGCGCTGGAGGAACAGCTCCGCAATTGTTTAGTGACATTAACAGCGGCGGCGGTGATAGTAGCGACAACGAGATTGTCGGTCAGATCGCTGTTATCGGCAAAGAGGATGTATTTGATCTCAATACGACAGTCGATGCCTGGGAACAGCACATTAAAAAGTCCTACCCTGGAGTTACGGTTACGATGTATGTTCCCCGTCTGGGAATTCCTGTGGGTAAGCCCGTCTCTATCCGTATTTCAGGCCAGGACCTGAATGAGCTGCAAACCCTTGCCCAAAAAGCAAAGGAACAGATCGCCACAGTAAATGGAACAACGGGGATCGTGGATGATATAGGGATTGAGCGATATGCGCTGGAACTTGAGGTCAACAAGCAGGCCATGGATCAGTACCTCGTAAGCTACACTGATTTGACCCGTACACTTCTTCTATTAAAAGAAGGAGCCCAAGTTAGCCAATTTGATACAGGAAACGGTCTGGTAGATATCAAACTGTATTTGAATCATACTGACGAGGAGCCAAGCACGCTTTTCCAACAATTAAGTGTAATAAATACTGCTGGTGAGCAGATTCCATTAAACCAGCTCGTACAGATCAAGCCTACATTTGCTATTCAGCAAATCAAGCATTACAATATGGAACGGACGATTACGGTAGAAGCCGATCTGAATGGAAAAACGGCTAGCGAAGCGATGGTAGATGTTGAAAGTAAACTGGCACAAATGAAGTTCCCTGAGGGCTACAAATGGGAGGTGGGCGGAGAAACCTCCGATCAGTCTACCATATTCGGGGATTTAGGAAAGCTGGCAATTGTTGTGGTCTTGCTCATTTTACTCTTGATCACCATGCAATTTTATTCTCTTTCCATTCCTATTATTATTATGACGACAGTGTACCTGGCAGCAGCAGGTGGAATTATCGGTATTTTTCTGACAGGTATGCCTATCGGGTTTATGAGCATCATGGGAATTATCGCACTGGCGGGAATTGTAGTGCGAAACGGAATTGTGTTAATCGAGTTCATCGAGGATGCCCGGCATGAGGGAATGGAACTGAAGGAAGCTGTGATACAAGCAGCCACTGCCCGTTTCAGACCCATCTTATTGACTTCTCTGGCTGCAATTGTAGGTATGATTCCGTTAGCCCTACTGGGTAGCCTGCTCTTTAAGCCACTGGCGTTTACCGTCATTTTCGGATTGTTATTCTCGACGTTGTTAACCCTGTTTGTAGTGCCATCATTGTATATGATCATGGCCAAGTACAAAATGCGCCGTCAACTCCAAAAACAGCAGCACACGGTTATCACACACGATCAACCTTTGTAGTTGCATGCTGAGAAGTACACACTGTCGGATTGAACCCTAGGGGGAAGTATGCATGGAAAGCAAAAAAAATGATATTTTACAGGCAGCCATTCGGCTGTTCTCCAGAAAAGGCTACTATTCAACATCTGTTGAAGAGATCGCCAAAGAAGGCGGGATGGCGAAGGCATCCTTTTATAAATATTTTCAAGGAAAAGAAGAGCTTCCTTTGGAAATGTGTATCATTCTGGAGAATAACATTGAACAAGACATCCGGACACTTTACAGCAAGCCTGACCTTACTAAAGAAGCTAAGCTGCACGGTTTTGCCGTTCTTTATTTGAAAAACCTCGTTGAAAACAAAGTGTATCTCATGATGGATCTTCCTGAGCCGTCCATGCTTATTTTTCAAAATGAGCAACTCAATGGCGCCTTCGAGCAACATGAATACAAGCTGTACAAATGGGTACGTGACTGCATGATTGACGTTTTTGGACCGGAGATTGAAGATCACGCTTGGGATATAACCTTTGTGCTCAAGAGTGTTGTATTTGAATACATTCGCTTCTTTGCGGATCGGATGAATGATGAAACGGTTGAGCAGCTTGCGCAATTCATCATCTTCTTATCTCATTCCTTGGTAGCCAACCTGAATAGAGGTGAATCCGCCCCTCATTTGTTCTGGAGCAGGCAGGGCTGGTTACCTGAAAGTACTCTAAGCAATCCCTTTGATCAAGGCCGCCAGATTAACGGCCTTCTCCACTCTCTGGAAGACAGTATACTGCTGTCTTCATGGAGTTCAAAGGAAGAAAAGCAGGAGTATCTGCAAATTGCCGCCTTATTAAAAGAAGAAGCTTTGAAGGCGAATCCCCAAACGGGTCTTTTAAAAGCTCTGTTTTCATATTTGGAACAGCGTAAGGATCTGCAAAAGGTCTGTCATTTGCTCAAAAAGCTGTTGAATCTTGCACCCCCGACGGAGTAGTAGGCGCTTAGAAATTCATCACAGCTATTCACAACTTAGCTTGTAGAATACATCAAAAAAGACTGCTCATGTAAATCATGAGACAGTCTTTTTTTGGTTATTGCTTATATTTGATAGCATATGAGAAATTACAGACCGGCTTGCACTCTCAGAGCGTCAGCTTTCTCTACGCTCTCCCATGGCACATCCAGATCTGTACGGCCAAAGTGACCGTAAGCAGCCGTTTGCTTGTAGATTGGACGACGCAGGTTCAGCATTCGAATGATACCTGTTGGGCGAAGATCAAAATTGTTACGAATCAGTTCAACGATTTTCTCATCGCTTACTTTACCCGTACCGTATGTATCGACGCTAATCGAAACCGGCGTAGCTACACCAATAGCATAGGCAAGCTGAATTTCTACTTTATCTGCCAATCCGGCTGCAACAAGGTTTTTCGCTACATAACGGGCAGCGTAAGCAGCGGAACGGTCTACTTTGGTCGGATCCTTACCCGAGAATGCTCCCCCGCCATGACGTGCATAACCGCCATACGTATCAACAATAATTTTGCGGCCTGTCAGACCTGCATCCCCTTGAGGTCCGCCAATAACAAAGCGCCCTGTAGGATTAATGTAATACTTGGTTTGCTCGTCCAGCAATTCCGCAGGAACAACTGGCAAAATAACCTTTTCCTTGATGTCTGCCTGAATTTGCTCTAATGTAATATCTTCTGCATGCTGTGTAGAAACTACAATGGCATCAATACGAACTGGTTTGCCATTTTCATACTCTACCGTTACTTGCGTTTTACCATCCGGGCGAAGGTATTTTAGTGTTCCATCCTTGCGCACTTCAGCTAAACGACGTGCAATACGGTGAGACATCGCGATTGGCAGCGGCATCAGCTCAGGTGTCTCATTTGTGGCAAAACCAAACATCAGCCCTTGATCGCCTGCACCAATGTTTTCCGTTTCTTTATCTACTTCAGAAGGATCACGGCTTTCCAGGGCAGCGTTAACCCCTTGAGCGATGTCCGGCGATTGTTCATTCAAAGAAGTCAATACAGCGCAAGTATTATAATCAAAGCCGTATTTCGCACGTGTATAGCCAATTTCCTTAATCGTATTGCGTACAATGGATGGAATATCCACGTATTCCGATTTGGAGCTGATTTCACCAATGACGAGAACAAGACCAGTAGCTACCGATACTTCACACGCTACCCGTGCATTAGGGTCATTAGCCAAAAAGGCGTCCAATACGGCGTCAGAAATCTGATCACAGATTTTATCCGGATGACCTTCTGTTACGGACTCAGACGTAAACAAATGACGGCCTTTTACAGACATGAATTTCAACCTCCCACAATTAAAAATACATGAGGATTTATATATAAAATCCTGACATGGCAATGGCATTATTCAGACACTCTCACGTCAACATGTGACGGAAAATGACTTCTATACCTGATTAACAAAAAATGAACCTTTTCCGGTAGGAAAAGGTTGCGTACAAGCCTCAAATGCCATGATATCCTATTTAAAACGAGGTGTCAATTCATATCGCCCAATTACAAAAGGCGAAGCAAAGGCAAATGGATAAGAACTAATTTCTGTTCCAAATGAAAATAGCCTTTTTTTATAACAACTGCACCTCAAAATCAGTAAAATTATTGCAGTTTACAAGGTACCAAATTCAGACAAGCTGCGTTCGGCAGATTGTACCAATCGCTTGGTAATTTCGCCGCCCACAGAGCCATTCTGTCTTGAAGTCAAATCGCGCCACTCCACATTTGCGCTTCCTTTAAATTCGCCCAACTCAGCAGCAAACTCACTGTCTGCACCAGGAATTACATGTGCATATTGGGGATTATAAACAGGAAGCCCAAACTCAGCAGCAATTTCATACTTCAAATCATGTAATCTGGCACGGCTTTCGGGAATCAATCGTCTCTGACCTCTTGACGCCATCGTACACACCTCCATCAATTGTATTTTCTTACATGAAGTTAGTGTGCAGCGTTTGGAGCCAGATTAGCCAAGAACAATTTGCTATCCCAAGCAGTATTTACGAAAAAGAACATTCCACCATACAACCTATTGAAGAGTGTAACCGCCACGTACCATGACGACCAGGCCAAACTTCTGGCCTTCTTTTACCTGAATACCTCTTCCTTCTCTAGGAAAGGATAGTAAATGATTTTTCTCAACGGCTTGATTATGAACAATTTCCGTTCCGGAAGTGATATCAATAGCTCCACTGGCATCCATGCTATAAACAACAGCATACCCGTTACGTAAAATAAATTCCGATCCAGCTTTGGCAATCAGCTTTTGACCAGGCTTTACATCAACCACCTTCAATTCCTCGGTATGTTCTACAGCTGAGGAAGCTTTGCCTGAGCTAGAAGCTCCAGATGTCGTGGCGTTAGAAGTAGCGTTTGTGGTAGAAGAAGCTGCTGAACTAGTTGTCTTACTACTACTGGTATTGGTTGTCGTTCCACCTTTGAGAGCCTGAGCAATTTTTTGATCAACATAGCTTTTGGTTACAACTGGATCGTCAGCTGTTCCCGGTTGCCCAGAGCTGGAGGCTCCATTAACCGAGTTATTCATTAAGGAGCCTGCAACTATCCCTCCTCCAAGCAAAACTGCTGCCAGCGATACTTTGTAGCGTGATTTCATGTAAATCCTCCCTACAACAGGTTACTGCATTGTGAAAATAATTTTGTATTCGTAGTATTATTGGCTTGCTCCAGAAGAAGCGCCTTGCATAGCCCAAGGCTTATCATAAGCCAGCTTCAACGTATCAATACTTGTAACTAAATCTTCCGCTTGTTGTTCTGCGGTAGTCACTTTCAGATTGGCTTCATAAACCTGAAGCTCTGTAGCCAAACCTACATCAAATTGCTTTTTAGCTATATCAGCCGCACTTCTAGCGCTCACCAAACCAGCTTGAATTTGAGAATACTGACTTTCCAATCCTTTAATGTTGTTATAAATCGATCTTACAAGTCCTTCGAGCTGTTTCTTTGTCCCCTCTGTAGCATACTGAGCTTTTTCAACATTAAGCTGTTCAGCTTCGTAAGGCGTATTTCCTGAAGTATTAAAATTATAAAGCTTTAGGCTCAACTCAGCTAAATCCACTTGTTGCTCACTTAACCAAATGGCAGTGCTGCTGGTAAGTACCTGACTTACCTTAGTTTCCACATTATCTTTAAATTCAGAATAGACAGGCTTATCCTTTAACTCATAACGCTGCTCCGGTTTATAGCCAATCGCTTGATTCAAAGATATATACGCACTGTCCAGATCTTTTTTAGCCTTTTCTAAAGCAGCTTGATTTTGAGTCACCTGATTCGTTGCTTGTGTAACCTCATAGTCACTTGACATTTGATTATCTCTTTTAATTTGTGCGACTTTCAGCTTGCGATCGGCATCTTCAATATTCAAAGCAGCCAGTTTAACTGCATTTTGTTTTTGAAGAAGCTTGTTATAAAGATCCTTCACGTTGTATTGAATACCTTCCTTAGTCATGTCCAAATTCTTCTTTGCAGCCTCATAGTTAAGGTTGGTTTGAGCATAACCCTTAAAAGCTTTATCTTGTCCTTCATCACCGGCTTCTGCAGGAACAAAATCAATATTCTTTCCCGTCTCTTTCATAATTTTACCAGATTGATCAATATTAGTTTCCGCTGTTTTAACTGAAGTACTATCAGCTACAGCTAGTTTAACTGCATCATCATAGGTCAAAGAATCATTATAGTAGGTATCATAAGTAACTTTAGTCACAGGAGCTGTGAAAGGCTTACTGGACAAACTATTGGTTTCACCAGTAGTACTTCCATCTACTTGATTTGAAATGGTCACTGTTCGTGTAGTCTTATCCCAATTTACTTTGGCGCCTAATGATTGGCTCACAAAGCGTAAAGGAACGAGTACTTGACCCTTCTGGATTTGAGTAGCTGCATCCAGTTGTACAGGAGCACTATTTTTATATGCAAGCTTAGAACCCACATTCAAAGTCAATGTATCCTCATTTTTAGATGCCGTTACTTTTTTAGCTTTGCTATCCCAATCCACTTGCGCTCCCAAACTTTCGAAAACTCCACGAAGAGGTACCAAGGTTGTATTTTGACTAACAACAGGAGCTTGCGTATATTGCTGGGTTACACCGTTAATAATAACTTTTATATCACCTGCTTCAGCTCCCGCAAGATTGGCAAATGCAGAAGAAAGAACCAATGTAGAAAGTACCGCTACTCCAAAACGTTTCATAATTTCTCTCCTTTGTCAATATGACTAATAAAAGAAAAGGGCTCCAAAAGGAACCCTCTTCTCATCTAATTCAGTTAACTCAAAAGAGTTGCTCTTAAATTAGTTGTTGTTTTCAACAGTTACTGTTTTCGCAGTTGCATCATAGTTGATGGATGCATCCAGCGCTCTGCTCACCCAGAAGATAGGCAGTACAGTACGGTTTTTGTTAGTTACAGCTTTAACGTCCATACGAACCACAGAACCGTTAATAGTCAACAGGTTAGTGTTCAGTTTGATTTGAGCAACGCGGTCACCTTTAATCAAGGTAACTGTGGAAGTTGCTTTGTCAAACAGGATGTTTTGTGGGGATACACCCAGAGCTTCAGCTGCATAACGTACTGGCAAGTAAGTGCGTCCGTTTTCAGCATAAGCAGCTACATCAGCTGTTTTAGATTCGCCGTTCACTGTGTAAGCAGTGCTTCCCAGTGTGAATACAGCTTTGGATTTAGTAGCACCTGGAGCTGGAGTTCCAACAGTTGCGATTGCTACTTCAGCAGCTGCAGTGTTATTGTCTTTCCAGTTTTGAGTGTTGTCAGTTGCGCCTTTGTATGCAGTGTAAGAAACAGCGCTACCTTTCAGCTTAGCAACGATGTCGCCTTGAGCTACAGTACGGTCAACAGTCAGCTTAGGAGCCGAGATTGTGATTGTACTTGGTGTAGCACTTTCGCTATCGATGTAGAAGCTCAGACGGCCTTTGTTGCTTTCGCCGTAAGTATCAGTGGACACGCTCTTCACTTTAACGTCACCAGCTGTTACTTTAACTTCTGGAGTAGCAGCAAAACGTACGCCTGTTGGCAATTCCAAGATCACTTCACGGCTGCCATCTTTCTTAACGAAAGCTTCTTTAGCTGCTTCAGTAATTGTGATGTCGCCAACTTGTTGGTCGCCCAGACCGATTGTCAGGGTTGGTTTGGAAGCAGCAGCCAGAGTAACTGCTTGTTTCACAGTTGCAACCTTAACAGTACCGCTCAAACCTTGGCTACCAGCAACATCAACGTTCAGATCGCCGGAGAAACCTGGTTGCGTTGCAACTTCAACGTTTTTCAGTTTCAAAGTACCTGGATCTTTAGAGCTGTTAACGTTTTTGAAAGTCAATCTCAAAGTACGTTTGTCGGAGTCTGTGTAAGACACATCTGCTCCACCCAAGCCGTTAGTGTTTTCGAAAGATCCAGCAAAGTTGCTTCCTGGAGTGTTACTTTCGAAAGTAGACTGCCAACGAGCACCTTCAGGCAAACGCAATGTTACAGTACGGTTGTTAACGAAAGAACCAGCAACTTTTTCTTTAATTACAATGTCACCGATTTTTTGCTCGTCATGACCAGCAAGGATTGTCGTTGGAGTAGCTACAGAAACGCCCCCGCCGATTTGACCATAGTTACCAACTACGAGAGAGCTAACGTCAGTAGTTGTGTTACCGGAGATGTTAGCAGTAACATCGCCTTCTTTAGCGTTAGTTTCATCGTCAACGTAGAAGCTCAAAGGCAGGTTAAATGTTGTTTCTTTACTACTTTTTGTTTTCAAAGACAAAGTCAGAGTGTCACCATCGACTTTAGAAACTACATCACCAGATGCGATATCCCCAAAGAGGATGCTAGCACTTCCTGGAGCATTCCATTTAAAACCGCTAGGCAATTTCAATTTGATGTTATTATTGTTAGCCAAAGCACCTGCTGTTTGTTCTTTCACTTTCAACGTCGCAGTGAAGTTGTCTGTGTTAGAAACAGTATCCGCAGCAGACAAAGATACTTGACCGGAAGATACTACGTTTGCAATTGTAACTTCACCGCTAGTCAAACCACTTAGGGAAGAAGCATCAATTGTAGCTTTTACAGGCCCATTGCTAGGTCCACTTACATTGATGTTAGCAAAGTTCAGATATACATCAGCGGAATCTTTGGAGTTATCAAAGTTCAGTGTTACTTTTGCAGAGTTATCAGTCAATTTCTCAACTTTAATTGCAGTAGCATCATTATAGCCAGTAGCTGCAATGTTGTCCGCGTCATCGTTATCTTGTGCATCAAGATATACACCCAAGCCATAAGTAGCGTCAGTAGCAGAAGAAGCACGGCCAACCTGATAATCCTCAGATTTACCAGCAGGTATACCAAAATCAAAGCCTTTAGGCAAAGTAATAGTGAAAGAAGCACCGCTAGCAATAGAAGCTTGGCTAATACTTACTTTCGCTCTACCCAAAACAGCATTATTTTGTTGGTCTGAGTTGATACTTGGAGTACTCAGTGCAATATAGCTAGAAGATGCATGAACTGCAGTTGGTGCAGTCAGTGCTGCGATTGGAGCTGCAACACCAGCAACCAATGTTGCTGTTGCCAGCACGTTGATCATTTTTTTATTAAACTTTGTCATAACCTTTTTTTCTCCTCCTTGAATATAACCAGAAATATTATTTTTGTCTTTTTGTCGGATCTTGTCACTCATCAGTCGTTACACCTCCTTTCCGAGCTTTATGAGAACCCTTATAAAATGATATCTGTGACAATATCACAGAAGCTTGGAATCTAGTTGAAAGAAAGCGTCCATTTATGACGTACTCCAGTATTATACAATGTGATAACAATGCAGTAAAGAATTTTTTTAGCGAATTATGTCTTTACGCTTTTGTACCCCTTTGTTTCATACTCACCCAATTAGACGTAGCATGGGTTCAAAAAGTTGCGTCCGTTTCAAAAAAAATTTTATTTTTTTTGAATATGTATTCCGCTTTCCTACAGTCATAATTATACTATTGAACCTGTTCCTCCGTCATCCTACAACTTTTACCTTCTCAGCCTTAAATGTACAAGGATTATTTCCGTACATTTAAGCCAGTCTTTAATGGAGTATATTCGTTAAGAATTACCCATAGAATATATAAAGTACATAAAGACTATAGATTCCCTTGAAATCTAATACTCTAATACACTTTAAGTAGTAGGAATGACGGAGTAACAAGTGATTTACTGTAAATATAGCCGAGACAAATTACTTCACTACATTAATCTTCGCGCCATCCGTAAGCAGACTAACTCCCTTAACGACAACATTTTGTCCTTCAGCAAGCCCCTTGGTTACCTCAACCTGTTTGGCACTTTCCTGGCCTGTCTGCACTTCTACCCGCTTAGCCACAGTTCCTTCCACTACATAAGCATACTTTTTCCCTGCCTGCTCCGTAATGGCATCCTGCGATACCAAAATGTTTTTAGGAGCTTCTGATTTCATGTATACAGTCACAACCATCCCTGATTTTAATTCACCTGAACCATTAGGAACCGAAATCTCGACAGGATAGGCCTTGAGATCATTATCCATTACTGGATTGACGGCCGATACTCTGGCCTCAATTCGCTTATCTAAGGAGTCCACACCTACAGTCACAGATGAACCCACCTGCAACTTAAGAAGCTCAGATTCAGAAACGTTGACTTTAGTAATAATAGGATTGGTATTCGCTATTGTAGCAACCGCGGATTGTGCACTAACCATTTGCCCCTGGGTTCCTGTTACTACCGATATCGTGCCGGAAATTGGAGCTTTGACTACAGCATCCACCAGTTGACTACGTGCCGTGTCTAAACTGGACTTAGCTTGATTGACAGAAGCACGAGCTACGTCAATGCCCGTTTTCTGTTGTGCAAGACGTAATGATTTTTGAGCATTACTATATGTTGTTTGGGCACTTTCCTTGGACGTTTGTGCATTGTGAAGTGTGATCTGTGCATTCTCCACCGCAGTTAAAGCCCTTCTATGCGCTATTTGAGACTGCTCTAACTCGGATTGAGATAGAGCGCCCGCACTAAACAACTGTTGGTTGCGATTGAGCGTATTTTGAGCATCACGCACGGAACTCTGAGCATCGACCAGACTGGTCTGAGCTTGGGTGATGGTGTTGTCTTGCTGGACAAGCGCACTTTTGGCTTGATCCACGCTGGATTCTGCCTGCTGCACTGATTGCGCTGCGCCAGACTCAGCCTGCTTTAAATTGGCCAAGGCAACCTGGTACGATTCCTGAGATTGCTTAATCGCGTCCTGTAAATCCTTTTGATCTATAGTAAATAGTGTGTCGCCTTTGCTTACTTTTTGCCCCACTGTAAGATTAATACTTTGAATCTTACCACTAATTTTCGGAGACACCTGAGCCGTCTCCTTGGGAGCAAAGCTTCCAATAATACCTGTTGAATCGTTAATACTACCTTTGGTCACTTTTGCCACCTGGACCGGAGTGGCTTGCTGCGCCGTAGTTGGTGCGGCAGGGGCCTCCCCCCCACCGCAACCCGCTAATGCAACTGATAAAAGCAAAGTTGTAGCAATCAGAGCACTTTTTTTATTCATTATGTTTCTCCACCTCACCTTATATATGAACGCTTTTTTGTAGTTTCGCTTCTTTTTTCAATTCTCTCTTCGCTTGTCTTTTCACTTTCCGATTCTTACGTTTTTGTATCATATTATCCATCATGACGTAGACTACCGGAATAAGAATCAATGTAATAACAGCAGCGAAGGACAATCCGAACACAACGACAACTGCCATAGGTGCTTGTGTTTCATTGCCACTTCCTGTTGCGAATGCCATTGGAAGCAAAGCAAGTACAGTAGCCAGCGTGGTCATTAAAATTGGACGCAACCGCTCAGCCGCTCCATGAATAATAGCTTCATCCCGATCTTGGCCTTCTTTTCGGAGCTGAATTATAAAGTCAATCATAACAATGGCATTGTTGACGACCAAACCGACGAGCATGATATAACCCGTCAAAGCTGAAACGCTGAGACTCGCCCCGGTTACAGCTAAACCGATAAGCACACCAATTACCGTAGGTGGAACCGAAAACATAATAACAAACGGTGTAAGCAACGATTCGAACTGTCCTGCCATAACCATATAAATCAGCACGACAGATAGCAGAATAGCTACCGCCAAGTTCATAAAAGACTCCATCATTTGTTCATTTTGTCCGCCACCCGTATCTGCACTATAGCCTTCTGGGAAGTGAGTACTCTTCAAAAGAGCATCTATTTTTTGATTAATGGTAAGAATGTCCCCCGTCCCATCAATATCAGCAGTAATCTGCACTTGACGCGTTTGGTCTTCACGAGTAACAGTATCTGGTACAGTCCGTTTATCAATACTTACTACTGAAGACAAAGGTACATCAATACCTTGTGAAGTGGTAATCCGTAAGGCTTGTAGATATGACAAATCGTGGCGATTCTGCTCTGGCAACGATATCTTCACATCAATCTGATCTTCACCTGTACGATAGCTTGTGGCGACTGATCCATTAAAAGAAGTATTCACTGCAGACAAGATTTGGGTTGCTGATAAGCCATATCGACTAGCAAGCTCCCGATTAACTGTAATCTCATATTCTTCGCGAACCGCACTCAAGCTACTTTTGACATTAACGGTACCCGGTATCCTTTTCACGTCAGCAACGAGATTGTCTGAAAGTTCTCTCAGTACGTCAATATCGTCACCTTTTAAATTAATGTTAACAGCCGCACCGCTTGAAAGGCCTGTTGTAGACGCCATTGTAATCTCTGCATCCGGAATACTATCAAATTTCTTACGAAGGCCATCAACTACAACATCTGTTGCCTGATGCCCATCCTTCAGCGTTACGCTTAGATCTGCCGAGTTGGTTGGAGCTGCACCAGAAAAGGCAGAATTGCCACCAGAACCAACAGTCACTGTCATTTTATCCAGATCAGGAATTTTCAAAATTTCTTTTTCTATATCTTGAACAACCTTTTCCGTTTCTTCCAAGACCGTACCATTAGGAAGTTTCACATTAACTGTGAATTCCCCAGTATCGGATGCTGGGATAAATTCAGCCTTAACGAAAGGAACTAGAGCCCCAGCTGCCACGAACATTAATAAAGTAATAATTAACACAGATTTTCTATGATTAATTCCCCACTTCAGTATACGTCGATAGCCACCCTTAAACTTCTCGAAGCCAATATTAAACCACACAATAGGGTTTATACCTTTATAAGTACCTGAAGAGTATATTGATTCATCCGGTATGGTAGGTAACCAACGTGAGCCGAGCATTGGAACAATCAGAAGAGAAACCACCAAAGCTGCAATGTGAGAAAAAATAACAGTTAACGCCAACGGTTTAAATAGAACTCCCGCAATTCCGTCAACAAAAACAACTGGTAAAAATACTACGATCTGCGCAAGTGCAGATGCCATAACGGCATTACCCACCTGCTTGGAGCCATCAATAGCCCCTTGTAGCATGCTTTTCCCTTCATGTCGCTGCCTAAATATATTCTCAATAATAACAACGGCAAAGTCGACAAAGGATCCTAACCCCAGAAGCAAACCGCTCAGTGAAATAACATTAATAGTTTGTCCGGTGAAATACATCATCATAAACGTTGCTACGAAAGAAATTGGAATAACGATAGAAGCAATAATAGTAGAACGTATACTATTCAAAAATAACAGCAATACTATGGCTGCGATAATAAGCCCCAATATAGCATGCTCTATTAATGAGTGTACGGAGTCGCTAATGGGTTTGGAAGCATCTGTTACCATCTCCAGTTGAGTTCCCGGAGGTAATTCCTTCCGTATTGAATCTAAACTATCCTTCACAGAATTGGCGATTGAAAGGGTATTCCCCCCTGTAGCTTTAGTAACAGAAATATTGATACTTGGCTTTCCATTATAGGTAGAAATGGTTGTAACTTCATCCAAGGAATCTTCAACTGTCGCAATGTCCTTTAGCTTAACGCTTCCCTTCCCTACTGGAATTGGCGTTTCACCCATTTCTGAAACAGCTTTGTATTCACCTTGAACCCGAAGTTGGATTTCTGTATTACCTCGGTACACCGAACCAGCAGAACCAGCTACGTTATTAGACGATAGCGCTTGGCTGATTTGATCCAGCGTAATGCCATAGCTTTGAAGCTTGGCCTGATCTACGGTAATCTTCACAAGCCGTTCTTGCCCACCTGACATGCTGACTGAAGCTACTCCCGAAATTCTTTCAAGACGCGGCTCAATGATATCTTCCGCAATAGGCTTCAGCTTGTTAATATCCTGGTCCCCTGTAAGAGAGAGCGTAATAACCGGCGTTGCGTTGAGATCCAATTTAAGTACGCGCGGTGAATTTGCGGCCTTTGGAAGAGAGCCTCGAACCCCATCAATTTTATCTCGCATGTCGAGGGTTGCCTGATTTATATCTACTCCCCAATTAAATTGAATTATGACCATAGATGTTCCTTCTGAAGATTCGGACTGGATCGTATCCACATTCTCAATAGAAGCCAGACTCTTTTCAATAGGTTTGGTCACCAATTCCTCAACTTCTGTCGGTGTCGAGTTCGGAATACTGGTCGCTACCACAGCGATAGGCAGCTTCATATCCGGCATCTGCTCGACAGGAAGCCTTAACGCAAAAATACCGCCCCCGATTAACAAAGCAATAATTAACATAAATACTGTTACAGGACGGCGTATCGAAAACTGAGACATCTCATCACTCCCCACTCATTTCTCTATGTAATATTTAAGCACACTAATCCTCTACTACGATGAAATAGGCGTAAAGTTTCAGATAAATGCGCAAAAAAAACATATAAAAAAATAATAAACACATTTTGAGATAAACACTTAAAAAAAAAGCAGTTAATTACGGGTGCTCATTAGGATTACAGAACAAAAAACGGCGTGATCCTCACCTGTAATTTTCTGCTCATTGATATTATGGCATAGGCCCTTAATCCCAGTCAAATAGCTGATTTCTAAAAAACATCCCTCTCATGTATATGAAAGGGAATTTCCATTTCACATGGAGGGATGTTCGATAAATTGAGTTTTTTAAGGACCTAGATCTTAGGAAGTAGCTTTTTATCAGCCATAACTTTAGCTACAATAATGGCTGCATCACCACGCAAGGTCAGGGATGTAGGATTAAACATATATCCTTTTTTGGGATCGCTGGCATCAACAGGTGAACCTGTGATAAAGCCCTTCTTGGCAATAGCCAACACAGATGCTTGCGCATAGTAATCAATTTTGTCCGCATCTTTAAAGGTTTTAGACAGATTCTTCATGATCTTGTCATGATCTGTTTCCAGCTTCAAATTCAATGCTTTGGCAATGATGACCGCAGCATCTTGACGTGTGATGACATCTTCCGGCATAAAGATTCTCGGTTGCGAACCTTTTACAATACCGGCGCGTGCAGCCGTTTCGATATAGCGATAATCATAAAGGGCATCTGCTGACATTGCATTTGAAACTGACACATCGTCAAAATGCTTCGCACCACTGTAGTTAAGTGGAATTTGCAAGCCTTTGACCATCATCGTAGTAAATTCGCCTCTTTTAATGTAGCTGTCAGGTCCAAAGCTGTTAATTGGATCAATCGGATTCATGACACCCTTAGCCAAAATGGCCTCGATATAGTCTCTCGCGTATTTGTGTTTAATAACATCACTATACGTTTCTCCAACCTTGGCAACTACATAGTAGCCGAAACGATCAAACGGTACTTTAATGGTATGTTTCTTCGGATCTACAACACCGCCAATGTTCTGCCAGTCTTTGAGATCAGAATCAAAATAGAACACCGTCATTTGTTTCCCTGCATCCTGAGCGATACTGCTATCATACGTCAGCGTTAATGTAGCACGCTTGGAAGGTACCAGTTCATTGGCTGGGTCACGCCAGTAGAAGTTTTTGATCTTGCTACTGTCGTTTTGTGACTTATTGGCCAGTTGGTATGGATCAGCACCGTAAGTTACAGGATCATACGCATCTGTTTTGATATCATCTGCTACACCTGGGTCAATCCAGAATACAGGACTTGATTTGGTATAACGATCTGGAAAATCTCTATTAAAATATTTACTTCCATCTGCGATCAAGCTCTGCATGTCCGATAATGCCTTTTCAGTTTCAAACTCATGTCGGTCCACGACACCATCTTCGCTGTTCGCTATCGCAAAATACAAAGTGTGTCCGGAGAAGACCTGGTTTTTGAATTGCTGAGGCTGATCATAATCTCGACGAATCAGGCTCGTCCCCTTGGCAAAAGCAAGTGTAAGATTACCATCAAACACTTTGTGTGATGTCTTCATGGCTTCCATAAACTGCTCGCCAGGAATATTAGTAGGCACATATTTTACGGTAATGGTTTGTTTTTGTTTGTCCTTACCTACCGTAACCACTACATCAATTTTATTGTCTTTATTAGGTTTCAGCCCTGTAACGATGGCTTTGTATGTTAAAGGATAATCAATGGTGCCATCATAGTCAGAGTCAAATCCCTCTTGAACCGCTGTTTCCTTACCTACCATAACACTATCTGCATTACCTGCGTTCACTACAACTTGCACAAAGTTTTGATTCACGATTCTCTTTTCTGGGAGTGGACGCAAAATATCAAAAGATGTGGATTGGCCGGATACTTGCAATCGGAACGTTGCAAATGGTCCGCTTTTACCACTGTTATACAAGGTAATATTGTAGGCTACTGCTGTTCCATCTTGTGGAATCGTTTGGTTTTTCAGTACAAAGCTGAAATACTTCTTATCTGGATGATAATAAACCAGCAGATCCTTTAAATCTTTGCTGTTGAATTTATCCGTAGTAGAACCGGAATTGTACACTGTCTTGGCATCTTCGGCTGAGTAGAACTGATTATTCAGAGTCCAGTTGACCTCACTGCCGTCAGATCCTTTAATCTCCAGAATATATTGGTCTTTATTGGTGATATCGCTTAACGCACTCGGTACCTGGTTTGCAGTTCCCAAATCAGCAATGCTAAAGGTACCAAAAACATTGATGTTTTTCAGGGATGTAGTGTAATTCGTGTCATCCACTTTTTTGAAATTAGCATCTTTGGATTTTGGTGCAATTTCGCTGTATTTCGGCGCACTGCTTAGTCCGCTAACTGGAGTAAACGGAATAATACCTTGCGTGTTTGCAACAGGAATTACCGGTATATTCGTTTGTGTAAAGTTTACTTTTACTGTATTGGCGTACTCAATACCCGGTTTGTATACAAACTTGATTTCATTATTCCCATTCGCCAGTGCATTAGCTGCCGCATCCTCGGAGGATGAAGCGAGTTTAAAGTCCACTCCTGTGCCATTCAGATCAACCAATACATTATTTACATACAGGAATACATTTCGGTTACTGCCTGTGTAATGAATATCTGATGCATTACTTACGTCGAGCAATTTACCTTTAAAGTAGCCCAATTGGGTCAATTTATAGGTATTCAAGTTTGCGCTAGATGTATTCAACGGAATTTGTTGTCCGTCATAAATTGTATCGTATTTCATGAACGGACCCTGCAACAGATTCACTGTCGCTTTGATCAATTTGGTCGAGTCTCCATTCAGGTAAAAATTCAGTACGTTTGCGCCCTCTTTAGGCAGGGAGTCAATGTAAGCAACAATTTTCTTCACCTGTGTTGACTTACCATTAATCGTCCTAACCACATCTTGAGGTGAACCTACCGTGTGTACAGTTACGCCGGAAAGCTCACTAATCGAAGTTGGAGCCCCGTTAACCACGATAAATTCCAAACCTACAGGAACAGACGGCGCATCTGTGGTTTTATTTTTCATAGAATTACCGGACAACTTTTGGGCTTCTGCTATAGCTGTCGTTTGATCTGATCCAGACCCATTGATTCTGTTCAACAATTGAACATTAAAATCGGAAAGGTAATTAACATCATCAATATAAGGTTGTGTGCTGCTGCGCAATGTAAATTGCACAGGATATGCCGCTGGAGGTGTACTACTATCATCAAAAGTTAACCCCAGAAACGCTCCAGTTACATGATCAATGACAGCATCAGTAGGTACATTCACCTGAAATGGATACACTCTATAGCCATTTGAAGTTGTCACATTAGCCGTATCAATCGTAGCATCTACACCGCTGGTACTACCAACAGCGCTACCGTTGTTGCTTACATCAATAAACCGTGCATTAATGGTAGCCACCTTCGGATCGGAAGCTCCCCCTGGGACTAACACTTTACCTTTTAAAACAATTCCGCTGGTGTCTGCCACCGTAAAGTCTGGTGAAGTGGTCAGATCCGTAGACACATTGCCATCCTTATTCAAATTCAAATCAGAAAATTCAGGTTTTCCTGTATAAATTGTAATTTCGCGTGTAACCGTAAGGGCCTGAGTGCCATTACCTACTTTGATAGTCACTACGTTTTTACCAGGGCTGAGTACGACACTACCTGTTAATTTATAGCCTGTGTAGCTATTAACAGTATATGTGTTACTACTTTTTGCAGACGTCAGCGTTACATTGTCAGCGTTGGGCGCTGTACCTTGAATAACTACTTTGACGTCATCCGTACCACTATTCTTTGCATCAGTCAAAACAGTTGTTTGGTTCTCAATCAATTGCTCTGTTTCGCCATTTAACGTTGCAGACAAATCATAGAGCTTGGGTCCGTCCTGATACTCAATATAAATAGAATCCTTCATATCAGCCGAATTTTGGCTGCTTTGGAACGTAATTCGGTTCAAACCAGGAAAGAGTTTAATGTCTGTAATTTTAAGCGTGGAGCCGGTGACCGTAATTCCGCCCTTTTGGCTCTCATTTTTATTAACCTCGGTGTAGGTCGTTCCATTTTTAGAGAGCTGGAATACACTATAGGAAATGGTGCTTCCGTTCACTCCATTAATCGTACCATTAACTGTAACTCGGTCGGTGTTCACCACTCTGGCTGAATCCGCGTCGTATTTCTCATTTGGAAAAATAAAATAAGTTCCCGTCGCAGCATGAGCCGTACCTACCAGGGCCGCCGGCACCAAGCCAATGATGAGACCAACCGTCAGCAACATGGATAGCAATCGTTTCAAATCATTGTCCTCCTTTGATTCTGTCGCACCTTGGGGCACGTAATCATTCAATACTTTTTTTATCGGTAGCGAACATACAAAAAATTAGTAAATACGCAAAAAAGGAGGGAGTTTTTTTCATAACGAAGAACAAAAAAGCCCTCAAACCCGCGGTATACCGCCAAGCTTGAAGACTTACTTTTAAAATAAAAAATTATAATTTCGACCGAGTCTGGGAATCTGGCTTAGCCAGCAACCGAATCAGGGTGTTAATCACCGGACGTTTGGTTTTGCCGACAAGACCAATAACCTCGGCGCCGATCTGTAAGAAGAACATCATTATACATATCACGACAAAGATAACCCAGTTCGCTTCATTAAGCGCAGCATATGATTGAATCACGGCTAATACACCGAAAAATGCAGCAATAGCGTAAATAATCAATACGGTCTGTCTGTGGCTAAAGCCCAATTCACGCAGACAGTGATGTAAATGACCTTTGTCTGGTGAGAAAATCGGTTTTTTCTGCAACTTGCGACGAATGATTGCAAAGAATGTATCTGACAAAGGTACGCCGATAATGATCAATGGCGTAATAAACGATACAATAGCGATCTGTTTGAATCCAAGCATCGACAGCATCGCCAGGCAGAAGCCCAAAAATAGAGATCCTGTATCACCCATAAATATTTTTGCAGGATGAAAGTTAAAAAACAGAAATCCGATAATGCTACCCAGCAGCACCAGGCAAAGCATAGCAACCATATAGTTGCCCATCAGAAGAGACATTACAAAAATCGTTCCGATTGCAATTCCTGAAACACCAGCAGCCAGTCCATCCAGACCGTCAATCAAATTGATGGCATTCGTTACACCTACAATCCAGAAAATTGTAAGCGGGATGGAGATCCAGCTTTCCAAAGAAGAGTATGCATCCTGAAAAGGCACGTTCACAAAATCAACACGAATATCAAAAGCAAATACAACCATACACGCAACGGCAATTTGAGCCAAAAATTTCAATTTTGCATTAAGATCAAAACGATCATCGAGGGCACCAATCAATGTAATCAACGTTCCGCCAATTAGAAAGGCTGCGATAAAGTTAATATCCCTTGAGGACAGCAATCCTTCAGGCACAAAAGGTAAAATCGCCAATAAGGACAAAAGAAATGCCAGGAAAATCCCCAGACCGCCAAGACGCGGCATAATTCGGGTATGTACCTTTCGGGCATTCGGCACATCGACGGCTCCAACCTTCACAGCAAATTTTTTGACAAGCGGTGTCAATAACAACGCAAGTCCCAGTGCCATGATGAAACCAATAATATAGATCAATAGCATTTGATCATTCGACCCCCAATTTTAAAGCAATCCCTTTTCAGATGTAACCGCATTGAATTATACTCTGATCGAAAATAAATACCAAGCTTCATATTCTGGCAAATTAGCGGGTTTTGAAGGCAGATTCAAGCTATTTATCACACTTTTGTGACGTTTTCTTTTTCACGCATCACTTTCACGGCGAATTTCGGCAACGCAAGCATTCTTTTGTACCGACTTGGCTCTTTCAATAGCCTATACAACCACTCAGCTCTGAGCTTCTGGAACAATTTAGGCGCACGTTTGGCTTTACCGGATATAACATCGAAGCTACCGCCCACCCCCATCATTACGGGAACACCCAATTGTTCTTTATATTTACCAATCCAGGGCTCCTGCGTGTCTGCTCCACGTGCTACAAACAGCAAATCGGGATTTGCTTCACGAATAGCTGCAATCACTGCTTCATCCTCTTCCGGTCCAAAAAATCCGTCACGCTTGCCGCAAACCGTAATTCCAGGATAAAGCTCATGTACCCGTTGTGCAGTCGCTTGAATCACCTCGGATGTCGATCCGAGCAAATAAACTTTCCAATGATAGTTTTCTCCAGCTCCAAGTAATTCATGTAACAAGTCAAAACCCGCCACTCGTTCAGGTACTGGATGCCCTACATAATTTGCGGCCCAGACCACGCCGGTCCCATCCGGGACGACGAGCTCCGCCTGCTTCATCACGGACATGTACACTGGATTATCCAATGCAGCCATAACCATAATCGGATTAGCAGTAATCACCTGATGCGGACGGCGAGACTCTATCGCCTGGATCAATACATTTAATGTATCTTCCATATTAAGCCTTGATACCGGAACACCGAAAATCGGGACGGTAGGCACATTCGTAACCTTATCGACTGTCACTGTATCCATCATCCTTTGCGACACAAGTAATTAATGATATGCTGTGCCGGCAAACGGGCCTCGCTCTTCAACAAAGCAATTGCCGCTCCCTGGCTCTCGATCCATTGGCTCCGCTGATCCAGCAATCGTATAGCCTCATCAGCCAGCTTTTGACCATTCAGCGCTTCTGTGGTGCCTACAGGCTGGCTACCGACGCGGCCGAGGAAATGGTCAATTTTCGGATCATAGGATATCCCCAACGGGGGCACCTGATGGGATGCTGCATAAATCAGACTGTGCAATCTCATCCCGATCATCAAACTACAACGACTGACTTCCAGCAACATCTGCTGAGGATCGGTAACCTGCTCACATATACTAACACGGCTGCCCGTTTCCCTAATATCCCCTAACAAATCCATGACCATCCTTGAAGCCTGCTCGTCGTCTGGCAGATGGAAAGGAAAAAAGCGCAAATGTACACGGCGCCCAGCAGCTAATTTCTTCAAACCATCCGCAATCGCCGTTAATTCACGACGTTCCTTGTCCCAGTAACGTACGGACACACCAACGATTGGAAGTTCATCTTCTCCTTCGACAGCCGCTCCTTGCAAACCTTCGGAATTGGAGGGCAATGGAAGCCCCATTACTGGATCGGGAACGACCTCAACAACAGGACGTTTTAATTTCATGGTGCCCAGTAGCGCCGCAGACTGTTCATCTCTTACAGATACATATTCGCAGCGCTGAAACACCGACCGAATCATAGGATAAAATATCTTCCGTTGCACCGGACCGATACCTTGAGCATACACAAACGTCGGCTTTCCGGCCCATTGGGCCAGTTTGAGAATCGCTAGGTAATAAGGAATGCTTTTGGGACTGGTTGCATCCTGAAGCAAACTTCCGCCACCGCTGATTAACCCGTCACTGTTTTTAATCGCTCTCTGAACTTCTCCCAGACTCATACGCGGTACAGCTTCTACTCCGTACATCTTCTGTGTCCAAACGGGGTCCGAAGACAGTACAACAGGTTTAACCGTAATCCCCGTCTGACGGCTTTCCTCCTCTAATGCTGTCAAAATAGACTTGAGCACCGCCTCATCTCCACTATTGCGAAAGCCGTAATAACCCGAGATGATTATCGTTTGAGCTGTGGTGACCATTTCTTCCAACACCCTTCCAGCACTTGCCACACGACAATTGCGATGATTCCCAGCACCAGACCCAAGCCCAATCCTAACAGCCCGCGACTAAGCGACAGTGCCGCTGGAGAATGAATATGAGCAAAGGTATCGACCATAGAGGCCTGACCAATAGCAGCGATAATCAGCAAATAGATCGCTTTGCGATATTTCAACGCCAGGAACGCACCAGCAATAAATAGTGGATGTGCCATCAAGAATTCCTTATTGCGCGGACGTACACCAAACACATTTTCAAGGAAGTTCCGGAAAACCAGCTCCGTGTTCGACACCGTACCCGCATTTCCGGTTCGAGTCAAATAGTAATAACCTGCGGCTGCGATAACAGCCAGTGCGATAACCCACAGTACGGTAATCGGCGTACGTAGCAGCTTGGAAATTTCCTCTCGTATAGAAACGCCACGATAAAAGAAAATATATATCGCCGCCAAAAAAATCGGCAAAATGTGAAGCAAGCTTACACCTCTAAATTGGTTCAGCACAAGGCTGTAAGCAATACTGTTCAACAGAGCAATAACAAAAGGCACCGCAGCCAGCGACAAAATCGCTGTCTGTACGTACAGTATAAGCGTTTGAATCAAACGCTGACCTGCAGAAAGTTCAGACCCCTGTTCACGTTTAATTCTAATCGTACGCACGGTGATGATCATTGCAACCGTAGGTCCGCTAATCGCCGCGAGTAGGGCCAAGCCTTGCTCCATCAAGCTGGAGTTCAGAACATAAAGTCCTGCTGAACCTACTAAACCGAGTGCAAATGCCAGCAAAGTCAATGCCGGGACGAAATAGGACACCATAATGGAGAAGAATGCCAGTGCACCCAGTACGACGATCATTTTCAGATAGCGCTGAATGGAAGAATCGACGACTTGGAACGGTTCAGCCTGTCCGAGTTCAAACCCTTTTTTCTCCATCCGTTGTACAGCGTTACCCGGCTTGTCCAAGCTGTGGATCAGGTTATCTACCGAATCCTTCACCTTGGCTTCAGCAATACTACGGCTAGGCGCGGTATTCAGATACAACATGCGAATATTACGGTCCTTGGTGGCCAGTGCAAAACGATCGGCCAACGTTTCCACATCAAGCGTTGAATCTTTATCGCTCAATGAGTATAAACGCACAACGTTATAGTGGATATCGTAAGCGAGCTTATTGAAGCCTGCTTGCGGTTTTTTTAAGTTTTCGATAGCAGCTAGGCCAATATCGTATTTGTTCAACAATTTAGCAAATG
Organism: Paenibacillus sp. 23TSA30-6; assembly: GCF_014858585.1. NCBI lineage: Bacteria > Bacillati > Bacillota > Bacilli > Caryophanales > Paenibacillaceae > Paenibacillus > Paenibacillus sp. 23TSA30-6. The sequence goes on from NZ_SLTL01000013.1 coordinate 36,346, forward strand.
CCGCTAAGCTATGCTCTTTCTCGTTATCGGTGAAGCCTTTGACTGAATCACCTTCAAACAAAATGCGTTTTACACCATTCTGCTGAAAGGAAGCAAGCATCTCTTCCGTCAACTCCTGGTTGTAAGGAAGACTATCACTCATCCGTGGAACAATAAAAAATCCTTTGCTCCGAAGCTGCTTCATCGCAATCGGGTCAGGCTGCATGGGCTTGAGATACGCATCCTCTGGAGATGTTTCCACAACTAACCCTTCCTGCCCCTGATAAGTCCAAGGTTTTACATTGATGTCCAGACTTGTAAACGTACGTAAAATCAACGGCTTTAATGCGTTGGCATTTTCTTTGTCAGCGAAAACAATATACGTAAAATTCTCATTTGCAGGTGAAAGCCGTTTTTCCATATCGGCAACGTTTTGAGTCGTATAGGTTACGACTCGACCCGCTTTACGGAAATCATCCAACGTACTTTCATACATCGCCATGCTGTTCACACCCGCTTGCTGTAAGCGGTCAAGTTGCTCATTCAGATAGTCCTGCGGGTGAGCCTGATACGAGGCTGCCTCCGTCAAATCCCGATAATCGAATACAATCTCTACTTTTTTACTCGAGGATTCTGTCTTCACACGATCGGCGATGACTGGAATGGAAGCCAGCAAGCCGACAGCCACCAAAATCCATAACCATTTTCGAGAAGCCGTATTCCAATACTGCCATTTCTGATACACCAAAGAACCTCCTTAATATTCGGGATTTTGCAAAATTCAATGCTGCCCACCTTGTCGTACTCAGCCCTTTGGTAGGTCACTCATTGAATTTTGCAAAATCCTCCGTTGCCGGAATAAGCCTATTTTCCCAAAGCCTCTTCCAGGTTATTCTGCAATACAGAAATGACCTCCACGGCGTACTGCCCTTTGCCGTGAGAGGTCACCGATTACTATATCTTATCCAATTACCTTAACCTATTCTATTATAAAGGGATTTTTCTCAAGCGTCTACGCGAGCCATAACAGCATCGACCAGGTGGCTGATTCTTTGCTCCGCGTCTGACAGCGAGGAACCGCGTACCGCAAAATATACTTTGATTTTGGGCTCTGTGCCCGAAGGACGCAGGCAAAACCACGAACCGTCCTCCAGTAAGAATTTGAGTACATTTTCCTGTGGAAGTCCGTCCAGACCTTGTGAGTAGTCCAGTACCTTATCTACCTTCACGCCTGCAATCTCTTGAGGCGCGTTGCTACGCCAATCGGTCATTTTGCCCTGAATTTGTGCCACTCCATCCTTACCCTTAAGGGTACGAGACTCCAGCTTCTCAAGGAAGTAGCCAAACTGCTCGTACAGCTCTTGTAAAACATCATAGAGCGTCTTACCTTGTGTGCTGTAATAAGCAGCCGCTTCAGCGATCAGCATAGCCGCCAAGACCGCATCCTTGTCACGGGCATAATTGCCTGCCAAATAGCCGTAGCTCTCCTCATAGCCAAACAGGTAGGTATAATCACCCGTTTGGTCGAACTGATTCATTTTCTCACCAATGTACTTGAAGCCCGTAAGCGTGTTGAATACCGTTGCTCCAAAATGCTCAGCAATCACTGCGCCCATTTCACTCGTTACGATGGTTTTAATTACAGCTCCGTTATTTGGGAGCTTACCCGTTTCTTTTAGCTGGTTCAATAAGTAGTAGACCATGATCGAGCCAGACTGATTACCGGACAATACTACATACTCGCTGTCACGGTTTTTCACAACTGCTCCCATGCGATCCGCATCGGGGTCTGTACCGATCAACAGGTCCGCACCAATCTTTTCACCCAGTGCAATCGCCAGCTTGAAGGCATCGCGTTCTTCCGGGTTGGGTGATTTGACAGTAGAAAATTCAGCATCCGGCTGTTCTTGCTCAGGCACAATATGTACCTGCTCAAAACCGATTTTCTCCAACACGCGACGAACCGGTACATTGCCTGAGCCATGAAGAGGTGTAAACACAACCTTGAAGTTTTTGCCTGGACCGGCTGCAATCAGCTCACGGTTTACACTCACACTGGCTACCGTATCTGCAAACGCTTCATCTTCCTCTTCTCCAAGCCAAACCAACAATCCCTGTGCCTCTGCTTCTTCACGTGTCAGACTGCGAATGTCGGCAAAAGAAGGAACCTCACGGATATAACCAATTACCTGTTCAGCCTGATCTGGAACAAGCTGACCCCCTTCATCGTTGTATACCTTGTATCCATTATACTCAGGAGGATTGTGACTCGCTGTCACAACAATCCCTCCACTGGCTCCCAAATGACGTACACTAAACGAAAGCTGTGGCGTTGGACGCAAGGAAGGGAACAACTTAGCCACGACACCATTGCCCGCCAGCACCAAAGCTGCATCCAGAGCAAACTCTGGTGAAAAATGACGAGAATCATGTGCAATGACAACCGAAGGTTTGCCTTCTTTACCAGCATGCTGTTCTAAAATATAGCGAGCCAGCCCTTGAGTCGCACGTCCAATGACGTAACGGTTCATCCGATTACTTCCTGCCCCGATCACTCCACGCAGACCGCCTGTACCAAATTCCAGCTCTTTGTAAAAGCGATCTTCCAGTTCCTGCTCGTTGCCTTCCAACGCGCGCAACTCCTGTTTGGTTTCTTCATCAATATAAGGGTCTTGCAGCCAGCTCTCAATGCCTTCTAATGCTTTTTTACTCAACCGCGTCATACGGAATTTCCCCTCTCCATTTTTGGGTTGTCAAAACAGGATTTCTATGTACACATGCACTCGATTCAGACGCCGTGCTTATGTCGGCAGAGCTTTATTTATTGGGGAGGGTCAGATAAAGCAAACATAATTTCGCCCTCAGCTACTACCGTATCGCCTACTTTAGCCGTAGCTTTCCCTTTGCCAAATGCGCCTTTGGAACGAGTGATTTCCACTTCAAGCGTCAGCGTATCCCCAGGAACCACCTGTCCACGGAAACGGAAACCATCCAACCCTGCCAAGAACCCGATTTTGCCACGATTGCTCTCTAGGTGCAGTAATGCGACAGCCCCAACTTGAGCCAGTGCTTCGGTGATCAACACACCAGGCATAACGGGATACCCCGGAAAATGTCCAATGAAATGAGGCTCATTCATCGTTACATTTTTAATGCCTACTGCTCTTTTCCCTTCCTCCAGCTCAATAATACGATCCACCAATAAAAATGGCGCTCGATGTGGGATAATCTCCTGAATTTGATTAACATCCAATTGTAATTTGTCCATTTACCTTAATAACTCCTCCCGCTTGCAAGTTTGACTCTGTATCAGTCATGAGTTACTGCAAGCATAATATTACCCCGCTTGCGCTGCATAAAAACAGCTCATAACGGCAACAATGTTAGATATCCTTCACCTACTGCAGAAGTGGAGGTTGAGATAAGGGGCTTTTTCCGCCGGTTATGCAACCTGAGGCGCGAAGAAGCCCTTTTGCCCGTGCTTGGTTTTACCCCGCAGTGTTTAAACTTCCCCATCATTATACAGTTATCAGGTGTAAAAAGAAAATTACGCGGAAGTACCATATTGGGTGCTCCTATTATGGGGTGAAGCGGAGCTTCAATTTGAGTCAAGGGGGACGGGCTGCGCGATTTATTTGATCTTCCAATCGCTGTTGTCCCTTAATTTTTTCATTATATAAAACCCGATAAGGTTAAAATTCAGGGGCAAAGGCGAACGCTGCCGCTTCTCCAGATTCAAATAAACCTCTCCGCCAAGTTACTTTTGGCTCAAAAAGAAAGCCTGCTTCAATAATGCTCGCTTGGCGTGAAGGGCGGAACAACACCGAAGGCCTCTGCGACGGCCTTCATTGGCTGCAATCCATACGCGCTACGCTGGAGGCTCCTGCCGTTAAAGGCACAACAAAACCCTGCGCCACTGGCACAGGGTTTTGTTGTTTTATTACTACCCACACAAATTGCGGGTGGTTTATTTTAATAAAAGTGGCCCTAATGGCGGGTAGCAGCGGAGCGGGCAGAATTGTTCTGAAGAAGCGCAGCGTTTGCCTTTATCCCCGGATTCAAACCTCGAATGTTTTAAAATCAAAAGGAATCTGGGGATAACAGCAATCGGAAGAACAATCTGCACGCGGAGCGGTCTTCTCCCGCCTCCCACTCATTTAAAGTAAACTAAGGCGCAAAAATAAGATCAATGACGTGCTGCCAGGTTTTCCATTCAAACACGCCTGCCAGCCCTTGCTTGCCTACGATCACATATCCTGCAATCAAACCACCCAACAGCGAGAATAGGAGCAGCAACGGGATTACGAAATAACGGGCAGTACGCCAGCGAGACTTCGCCTTTTCAGGCACCGGACGGGAATTGGGTTGTTCTTCTTTCATCACCAAATCCCTATGCCCTCAGATTGTTGGCCAGGTTCATCATCGTGTCGCTAGAAGTCAGCGCCCGTGCCGCCAATTGATACATTCGCTGAACTTGCATCATGTCCGTCATTTCACCCGCTAAATCTACATTGGACTCTTCCAGATAACCGGAACGTACAGATACGTCAGCTGGAACAGCGCCCGCTACACCTGCTGCACCAAATACATTCGCTTCTGTCACACCATATGCTAACACGAACAGGTTATCGTCCCGCTGTTCCAATCCTTCTGGACGTTGCACATCCATCAGCTTGATCCGTTGACCAACTATTGGATTTCCCGTTCCGTCTGGGCGAATAAGCAATTCACCGTCCGGGTTAATCGCTACCTTGGAGCCAGACGGAGCAGTTACAGGAACATCATTGTTATCCAGCACTTGATAGCCTTCAGAAGTTGTCAGCAACATCGTTTTGCCGTCATTCGGATCTGGAACAAACTGAAAGCTGCCGTCACGCGTCCAAGCCTTCTGTCCATTTCCCTGAACTTCGAACATGGCATTGCCCTGGATCGCAAGATCGGTAGGAAGGCCCGTCTCTTTAAGCGGTCCCTGCTCCATATTTTTCATAGCCGAGGCTACTTTCACACCGTAGCCCAAATTATAGCCAAGCGGCATAGCCCGTCCATTTTGGAGATACGTTGAAGGCTGCTGCTGCACATTGGCCAGCACATCTTCAAAAGAACCCTGTTTACTCTTATAACCAACCGTATTGACATTGGCGATATTATCGGCAATCAAATCCAAGCGCTGCTGCACACTGGCCATAGACACCATTGCGCCGATCATGGAGTTGTTCATCACTTACCCCCTGTTATACACGGCCTACTTCATTAACGGCCTTGTCCAAGCTTTTATCATAAAATTGAATGATCTTCTGATTCGCTTCATACGCTCTTAACGCAGCCATCATATCCACCATCGACTGCGAAGCGTCCACATTGGATACTTCCAGATAGCCTTGACGAACAGATACCACATCATTCGCAGTCATCGTTCTGGCCGTAGCACCGTCCGTATCATTCAGACGGAAATTCCCGTTACCTTCACGGACGAGCTGGTATGGACGGTCAATGACACTGATTCCAAGCGTCGTTCCCAACGTCTGATTAGAGGCTTTGTCCACCAATTCGCCCCGCTCATTTACTTTAAGCGCTGAAACAGCACCCGTCAATTGAATCGGCTTGCCATTCGTATCCAGCACTGCTGAACCAGTCGACGAGAGCAACGCACCCGTTCCATTTACCTGAAAATGCCCATCACGTGTATAGCGTACATTACCGTTGCTGTCTTGAACCGTAAAAAACGCTTCCGGACGATAGGTGACTTCACCGTTAGCATTGATGAATTTCCCCGCCCGATCAAAAGCCATAGGCTGACCGGTTGCCGGGTCGTTCACGTTAATATTGGACTGTATTGCGAAATCCGTAGCTTGTCCGCTATCCTTCAATGCCCCCTGAATGTAAGGGGAGAGGCTTTCCTCAGCAAAAACGCCAGTATTGAGCTTGCCGACCGTACGGTCCGGGTTATTCGGATTGCCCCCGGTCATCGAAATAAGCATTTCGGGAAAAGAACGCTGAACACTATTTTCCTGCTTGTATCCCGGTGTGTTCATATTGGCAATATTTTGCGTCACGGTGTCATGGCGTCGTTGTTGCGTTGTCATTCCGGCGGCCGCAGTATATAAACCTCTCAACATGTATCGTGCACCCCAATTCTGTACTCTCCTGGTCAAACATCTGCTCGTACGGAGGCATGGAAGCCAAAACCTAGATAGCCTGCCTGACCGTACACGAGTCTCTTATAATCACTATCGGCAGATTAGAACTTTTTCTTAACGACATGATCCAAATTATCCAGCATAATTCCTGTGCCCTTGACGACACAATGCATCGGATCTTCAGCAACCAGTACCGGAACACGCAGTTCCTCGGCAAGCAGCTCGTCCAAACCGCTTAGCAACGCGCCGCCGCCAGTCAAAATAACACCACGATCAATGATGTCTGCTGACAGTTCCGGTGGAGTCTGCTCCAATACAAACTTGGCCGCAGCCACAATCGCTGATACAGGATCTCTGAGCGCATCCTGCACTTCAGCCGCAGAAATACTTAACGTTTTAGGCAATCCGGATACCATATCCCGCCCCCGGATGTCCATTTCTGCCTGTCGTCCGCTCGGATGCACGGTACCGATGGCGATTTTAATATCTTCCGCCGTACGTTCCCCGATCAAAAGCTTGTACTTTGTTTTCACATATTTCATGATGGCGGAATCAAACTTGTCTCCTGCCATTTTAATGGAAGAAGCCGTTACTACATCCCCCATAGAGAGGACCGCAACGTCTGTTGTTCCACCACCAATATCCACAACCATATTGCCACTAGGCTCAAAAATATCCATTCCTGCCCCGATGGCAGCTGCTTTTGGCTCTTCCTCCAAAAATACTTCTTTGGCCCCGCTACGCTCCGCCGCTTCACGAATCGCTTTTTGTTCCACTGAGGTAATGTTCGTCGGCGCACAAATCAGAATACGAGGGTGGCTATACCAGCTTTTTCCTCCTACCCGATTGATAAAATATTTTAGCATCGCTTCGGTCACTTCAAAATCGGCGATGACACCGTCGCGTAGTGGACGGATAGCTATGATATTACCGGGAGTACGTCCAACCATACGGCGCGCTTCCTCTCCGACAGCCAGAACTCTTTTTGTATCGCTTTCTATTGCAACAACGGAAGGTTCGTCAAGAACAACCCCCTTCCCTTTGACGTGGATAAGCACGTTGGCCGTACCGAGGTCGATACCGATATCATTACTGAACATATTAAAAAGGCCCCCAAAGTGATATTTTAAAAAGCTGAGATTCGACAAGAAGCGGCAAATATATGTATAAACCTACGGTTACATGTCATTTTTCGATCTTGTACCATCTTTTAACATATCATACTTCAGGGGGTTGATTCAATGGCTTTGCCAGCCAATTCACTATATATTTTTAGGACTTGCCTGAAACGAGGATCTCCCTTCTTTTGCCGCTCGTTTTTTTGTACTTGATTTTCGTCGCTTCCCCTCCCCTCAGATGGCGGATGGATTTATGGTATTCGAGAATGTGCTTCACCTGATCTGCAAGGTCCGGGTTGATTTCAGGCAGCCGTTCGGTCAGATCTTTATGCACCGTGCTCTTGGAGACACCAAATTCCTTGGCAATCGTACGGACCGTATTCCTTGTTTCCACGATACAGCGACCGATTTTGATGGTCCGTTCCTTGATGTAATCGTGCACGCTCCCGCCTCCCTACTGTGGATAGTTTGGTACATTATATGAGGAGTGTGCCTATATATTCGCGGTTTGGCGGGAAGACATGCTTCGGAAGGCCTATTTATTTGGCAAAAGCAACTGATGTTGACCCCATGAACTACAAAAGCACAAGAAAAAAGCGAGGGATGATGATCCCCCGCTTTACATGAAAAGCTATGGCTAATTTATTTTTTAGGAAGCAGACCGGTTGGATTCACTGGCTTGGCATCCTGATACACTTCAAAATGCAGATGTGTTTTCAAATCCTTTTCAAGTTCATTACGACCCGCCGAAGCGATGACATCGTTCTGTTTTACTTGATCGCCTTCTTTTACTTTCAGATCGTTCAAGCTTTGGTACACGGTTCTGAGATTATTATCATGTGTAATTTCCACCACATTGCCTACCAGCGGGTGTTGTTCCACACGAGTCACTTTACCACTGAGGGCAGCTCTCACTTCGAACGTTTGATCATCGGCGCGGGAAAGATCAATCCCGGTGTTGGCGGTAAAGGTTTTATCGTACTCTACCATCGCAGCCGCCTGTTCGTCAGCAGTCGCGTTTTCGTCAAAGAATGGCTTTACGACCTGTACTGCGGCAGCATCTGCTACCGGCCATGCGAGATTTTCCGACTGGGCAACGACTTCCATACTTTCAGGCTGTTGTCCGGTAACATCGGTATTGATCATTGTTGTATTCTGTACCGATGAATTAGTTGGGTCAGGTTTGAAAGACTTCTGGCTGGCATCCTGATAGACCCACACTAAAGTTAGTATAATGGCTGCTGCGGCAATGTAGGCTGCCGGGTATGCCCACCTTTTGGACAACAGCTTTTTCCACGAAGACGGCCGTGAAGCCCTTCCACCCTGAAAGGTTTTGGGTGTTTCTTCATGATTTTGGTTCTGGTTTTTATTTTGTTCACTCATTTGCTCATCACCTCAGTAACCAGTGTTACCGGGTGCAACTCTTTTATACTTCAAAGTTTTGAAAAATTTACTAACTTAGAATACGAGAGGCTTGGGCAAAGGAAACGCCCGTATAATAGTGAAGGAGAATTTGAGTGGCGGTATGTCCTTCCTTGGCCATTCCGTTAGCTCCCCATTGGCTCATACCGACACCATGTCCGTATCCGTAGGTTGTAATGGCGATCCGATCCCCTTCCGCCTTCCACGTAAATTCAGCAGAACGCAATCCCAACTTATTTCGGATTTCCGGCCCTGTAAAAATAGTGCCTCCTACTTCGATCTGCTTGATCCGATGTCCCTTTGTCTTGGAAAGTATCCGAATTTCCGGTATACTCCCTCCTCCGGCAGAAGCGGCCATCGCCGTACGGCTCAAACCCAATCTATTAAACACAGTCTGACGGCTCAGTGTGACGGTTTCTGCATAACCAGGCGCAAGCTGCTTGTCCCATGGACTTGACACACTCCGTAAATAAGGCACAGCCTTGGCCCATACATCCTCTGAATTTTCAGTATAACCGTTACTGGTAGAAAAAAAGGAAGCGGTAATCGGCTTGCCCTCATATACCATGATCGTATCCTTGGTGTCGCGTACAGCCTGCCGGATTTTGGCCAGTTCTGCGGATTTGCCAGCATGCCCCCACTCTCTATTAAGTTTGGCTTTGGAAATGTAGGCTTGGTGCTTAACCGTATCGGTCACATCCGCCCCCGCCGGAGCGCCGCTGGTGTCATCAGCCAGCAAACGGCGGGCAATGAAGGTACGCGCGGCAATGGCCTGCGCCTTCAACGCCTCGCCCTCAAAGCTGGGCGGCATTTCGGCGGCTACTACGCCGACAATGTATTGCTCCAGCGGCAGCGTCTCCGTGCGACCAGTGGACGTGACGTATACCCGCACGTCCGGCTCTGCCGCCGCTGGTACGCTGCGCGCTGGCGCGGCGGGCACCGCAGGCATGGGTGGGACGCCCGGCAGGCGTGTAACAGGCGCCTCGCCCTTCGCAACCGCTGGCGTAGCCGTGCGGTTGCCAGGCGGCAACGGCTGCGCCGTGTGGCGTGGCCACGCCATTAGTGCGGGCACCACCAGCGCTAGCGCAAGCAGGCCCGCCATAGCCGCGGCGGGCAGCCACGGGCGGTGGCTGCCCCAGCGCGGTACATGCCCGGTGGCAGGCCGCAGATACGGCAGCGGCACGGACGGCTGGCTGCCGCGTGCGTCGCGGGTCGTGGCTGCCCCGGGGACGAGCGACGACGCCGGGATAGGGCGCTGCGCGGGAGTGACCGCCGCCGCACGTCGGGCGGTGAGGGTCACTCTGTCAGGAGCTGACGCGCCCGGCGGAACGGTCTGCTGTTGCACAGGACGCCCTGCCTGTGCAACAGCTATAGAGCCGCGGCTGTCTCCCACAGGTGAAACCCGGCGATGTTCCTTGGCATGATGAATGGGTATACGAATACGAACCTGTGAATCTTTCATAAGCTGAAACCTCCATCAAAGGGCTAGAGTCCGGCTGGAAGCAACGATATGCTCCAGCAGATATTTTCAATCATATGAGGTCATCCACTTTGATAGAACCCTTTTAAGAGAACTGAAAGAATGAAAAAGACAGGCTGAAAACATAAAAAACCAAGTCCATAATGGACTTGGTTTCTCACTTGTTCGTAAATATTACAACATGTATTAGCCGCATGAGGCTATATACGCTAAAGCTTAGGCCAGGGAAGGCTGAATCTTGAACAGATTCCCTGATGCCGGTTCTGGTATGACGCGCTCAGCACTGGAAGCACCCAGCTTGGGCTCTTCAACCGTTACTCTGTAAATATCCGCGCCTAACCCGGTCAGCTTCTCAGCCAGATGAACATAACCACGGTCGATATGATGTACGCCGGAAACCTCCGTTGTACCTTCCGCAATCAGTCCAGTCAGAATCAAGGCAGCACCTGCACGCAGATCTGTTGAGGTCACTTTTGCACCTGTCAATTTAGCATTGCCGGTTACAATAGCGGAACGGCCTTCAACTTTAATCTCCGCATTCATCAGATGAAATTCATCCACATGCATAAAACGATTTTCAAATACGGTTTCCGTGATAATACTGGTTCCTTCAGCGGCAAGTTGAAGTGCCATCATCTGAGACTGCATATCCGTAGGGAAACCAGGATAAGGCAACGTTTTAACGTCAACGGCCTTTAACGGTTTATCCGAAATTACGCGAATTCCATTTTCATCCGGTTGAATGGTTACACCCATTTCTTCCATCTTGGAGATAACCGGTCCCAAATGGTCCGATATCGCGCCTTCTACATATACGTTCCCGCCTGTGATCGCAGCAGCAACCATGTAAGTACCTGCTTCTACCCGGTCGGGAATGACCGTATGCTTCACACCGTGCAGCTTTTCAACACCTTCAATGCGAATAACGCCTGTACCTGCACCGCGCACCTTGGCACCCATACCGTTCAGGAAATTCGCAAGATCAACGATCTCAGGTTCCTTGGCAGCATTTTCAATGGTGGTAATGCCCTCCGCTAGAGTAGCGGCCATCATAATATTTTCGGTCGCACCTACGCTGGCTACATCCAAATAAACTTTGGCTCCGCGTAGACGTCCGTTACTTTTAGCTTCAATAAATCCTTGGCCCAGACTAATCTCGGCGCCCAATGCCTCAAAACCCTTCAAATGCTGATCAATCGGTCGCGTACCAATTGCACATCCGCCTGGAAGCGAAATTCTTGTGTGTCCCAAACGTGTAAGCAACGGCCCCATAACCAAAAACGATGCGCGCATTTTCCTAACCCACTCGTAAGGGGCTTCACAGGAAATTATCTTCCGCGCGTCAACACGAATGACCTCGTCTTGGTATGTAACGCCTGCTCCTAAGGACTCCAGCACTTTGTTAATGGTCATCACATCGTCTAAAGGAGGTGCATCAATGATAACACTTTCTCCTTCTTCTCCTAAAAGAGAAGCGGCGATGATCGGCAGAACTGAGTTTTTGGCTCCGCTGACTTTGACACTCCCGGTCAATCTGTTGCCACCGCGGACGATAAATTTGCTCATCTATGGTTCCCTCCGCGCGTCATTTCCCTTTTCCATCATGGAAAAAAAGAACATTTTCCGCTATTTTCATGCCTTGCTTTTTCATTACATAAAAAAACAAGAATTTACTAATACCCTAACTGCCATCATAACACTGATTAAATCAAGTATACAAGCGTTTTTTACACATGACGACTATTGTGCTTCTAGCCTGCTCGACCAGCTATACACGTATAGTTCTTTTGTTTACCATTGTTGACAATATGGCACGATGTTATTCGACAATTCCCGCAGATACACAGCCATAAAGTCATATAACCCGCCCTCTTCATGTTAAAACACATTCTAAAGCATCTGGCTCCATGAGATATAGCTTAACAGAAACCCGGACACCAGTTGTCCCAAAATAATGGCAAGAAACAAGTGCAGCAATCTGCCCTGTGGTCCCTTTGGATGCCTGATGAACAAATCCAGCTTTAAGCTCTGTAAGGCCCACCAAGCTAACGCTATACAAATGAGCGACACGATCATGGAGACTAGCGCGGTCATACTCGCCGATTGACTTAACTGTTCAGCCAATTGCTGCTTCCCGTTCATCCGTAATCCCTCCCACCTGCGTCACAGACTTCTTTATAATACTCGGCGAACGCCTAATATGCCAGTGCTAATTCTATTTTCAGGACAATTATTTCGACAAAATACGAACATTTTCTTCTGTTTCGTGAATTTAAAAGGTACTATGTACCTAGCTCCTAGGCAAGAAATAGGACTGTACTTTTGGAAATCATATCTAAAAAAAGGGCTCGATCACAGTGATCGAAGGAAGGAAAAGGCTACCTCCTCTTCTTCTGCCGGAACATCATTTGGCAGAAACTATGAAGCGGTCTCCCTGTCATTCCATCCGTATACCATGCCGAACCCTTTTACAATCCAGTTAAACCCAATATTAATTCTTATTGGTTCTGATGCTTGTTGCATTCAGACGGTTAAGTGCCCGTTGCAGGGCTACCTCCGCCCGATGATGGTCTACTTTCTCCTGCTTGCTCTGGAGCCGCAGCTCTGCCCGCTCCCTTGCCGCACGGGCACGCTCCACATCAATATCCTCGGAACGCTCCGCACTTTCAGCCAAAATGACCACTTTATCCTTGCGGACTTCAACAAAGCCCCCATTGACTGCAATCACTTCTGTCTGACCGCCAGTTTTAATACGTACCGGCGCAATCTTCAAGGGAGTGACCAAGGGAAGGTGTCCGGGTAAAATCCCGAGATCGCCTTCCGAGCCGCGAACACTGATGCTGTTTACCTGTTCTGCAAAGACCAGGCGCTCCGGCGTCACAATCTCCAACAAATATGTGCTCACTTGAATCCCTCCTGAAAGCTGCCCGCAGACAACTCACTTCGTAAGGCTCGGCTATTCTTCGCCTGTATGCTACAGCGTTTTGGCTTTTTCTACCGCTTCCTCGATGGCCCCTACAAAAAGGAAGGCCGCTTCTGGAAGATGATCATACTTGCCTTCCAGAATTTCTTTGAAGCTTCGTACAGTTTCTTTAACCGGTACATATTTACCTGGAAAGCCGTTGAACGCTTCGGCAACGTGGAAAGGTTGGGACAAGAAACGCTGGATTTTGCGCGCACGGGCTACCAGCATTTTATCTTCTTCACTCAGCTCGTCCATACCCAGGATAGCAATGATATCCTGAAGCTCGTTATAACGGGCCAAAATTTGTTTTACACCTTGTGCTACATTATAATGCTCTTCACCCACAACTTCCGGAGACAAAATCCGGGAGCTCGACGCGAGTGGATCAACCGCTGGGTAGATACCCATTTCGGAAATTTTACGCTCCAGATTTGTCGTTGCATCCAAATGGGCAAACGTTGTAGCAGGAGCCGGGTCAGTGTAGTCATCCGCAGGTACATAGATCGCCTGAATGGAAGTAACAGAACCCTTTTTAGTAGAAGTAATCCGTTCTTGCAATTGACCCATCTCAGTTGCCAGCGTAGGCTGGTAACCTACTGCCGAAGGCATACGTCCCAAGAGGGCGGAAACCTCGGAACCAGCTTGGGTAAAGCGGAAGATGTTATCAATAAAGAGCAACACGTCACGGCCTTCCTGATCACGGAAATACTCCGCCATCGTCAGACCCGTAAGGGCAACACGCAAGCGCGCGCCTGGAGGCTCGTTCATTTGTCCGAACACCATCGCTGTTTTGTTGATAACGCCGGAATCTCTCATTTCATGGTACAAGTCATTTCCTTCACGTGTGCGTTCACCAACGCCTGCAAATACGGAAATACCACCATGTTCCTGAGCGATATTGTTAATCAATTCCTGGATGGTTACAGTCTTACCTACACCAGCACCACCAAACAATCCGACTTTACCGCCTTTGGCGTAAGGAGCCAGCAGGTCGATAACTTTAATGCCGGTTTCGAGCATTTCTGCTTGAGTTGTCAATTCATCGAAGGCAGGAGCCTGACGGTGAATCGGATTTCTAGCTGTTTCACTCAAATCAGTACCATTATCAATTGGCGTTCCAAGTACGTTAAATACGCGTCCCAGAGTTGCTTCACCGACAGGTACCGAAATAGGTGCTCCCTGATCGATTGCTTCAACTCCACGAACCAGACCATCTGTGGAAGACATGGCAATACAACGCACACGGTTGTCACCAAGGTGTTTCGATGCTTCGAGCGTCAGGTCAACTTTGACTCCGTTCTCCAGCACAGTCCCAATATGAATGGCATTCAGGATTTCCGGAAGCTGTCCGCGTTCAAACTCAACGTCGACAACCGGACCCATGATGCTCACTACGCGTCCTTTGTTCATCTTTTGGTTTCCCTCCTACAAGCTTGCACAGCCGCAAATCCGAACTACACGATTTGTTTTGCGCCCGCAAATTATCATATTAGTATAGGACCAGCTATACAGCAGTCCGCAAAAAAAGCCCATTAAGACTGGGCACTTGCCCCTGCCACGATTTCCGTAATTTCCTGGGTAATAGCCGCTTGACGAGCACGGTTATAGGTCAGCGACAGCTCACCAATCAGCTTCGTAGCATTTTTAGTGGCAGATCCCATTGCTGTCATTTTTGCTCCCAGCTCACTCGCCTTACCGTTCAGCAAAGCACCATAGATGAGTGTTTCCGCGTATCGCGGCAACAGCACTTCCAGCACTCCTTCCGGTGACGGCTCATACTCATAGTTAATCGAGGATGCAGCAGCAGCGGAATCCGGCGTCGCCATAGGCAACAGACGGTCAACGGTTGGAATCTGAGTCAATGCATTAACAAAGCGGTTATAGCATAAATACAGCTCATCAAATTCTTTGAACTCAAAACCCTGCACAGCTTTGTTGGCAATCATCTTGATATCTGCAAAAGCAGGTGTATCCGACAGATCTGTTACCGACTCGGCAATAGGAAACTCGCGGCGTCTGAAATAGTCCCGTCCTTTTCGTCCAATAATGAAAATTGTAAATTCATCCTGTGAACGGTGACGTTCCGCAATTGTCTGTGTAACCTGCCGCAAAATGTTGGCATTATAACCACCAGCCAGACCACGATCAGATGTAATGATGAGATATGCCGTCTTTTTGACCGGACGCGATTCCAGCATCGGGTGCTTAACGTTGTTTGACCCCGAAGCAATACTGGTCACAACTTCCCTAAGCTTTTCCGAATAAGGACGAGCCGCCTCAGCCTTCTCCTGAGCTTTTCTAAGCTTGGATGCAGCTACCATCTCCATCGCTTTCGTAATCTGCTTCGTACTCTGCACACTTTTGATCTGACGTTTAATCTCGCGCATACCTTTTGCCATGATTTCACCACCTTCAAGCTTTGGCAAAGCCAAAGCTACTTCGTAAGCATTCACTTAGCTTTGAAAACCGGTTCTGGATATCCGGCTGTCCATGATGAAGGACAATCCAGCCGGACTAATCATAAAGGGCCTGTTACTGAGGATAAAACATGCCAAGGAAGCCACAGCCCGGAGGGCACGCTTCCTTAGGACACTTCTCGTCATAAACTGGCAAATTCCAATGTATTAAACCGACGTGGCAAATGATTTTTTGAATTTCTCGATAGCTGCTTTGAGAGCCGCATCGTTATCAGGTACCAAGTCTTTTGTATCACGAATAGATTGAAGAATATCTTGATGATCAGACTCCATATAAGAAAGGAAGTCTTTCTCAAAACGTTTCACGTCTGCTACAGGAATATCATCCAGGAAGCCTTTTACCGCAGTGTACAAGCTCACAACCTGTTGCTCTACAGCCAGCGGCTGGTTAACACCCTGTTTCAAAATCTCCATCATACGCGCACCGCGATCCAGACGAGCTTTGGTGGACTTGTCCAAATCGGAACCGAATTGGGAGAACGCTTGAAGCTCACGATATTGGGCGAGATCCAGACGCAGGGAACCTGCAACCTTTTTCATCGCTTTGATCTGAGCCGAACCACCTACACGGGATACAGAAATACCTACGTTAATCGCCGGACGTTGTCCTGCATAGAACAAGTCAGCTTCGAGGAAGATTTGTCCGTCTGTGATGGAAATAACGTTCGTTGGAATATAGGCAGATACGTCGGAAGCCTGTGTTTCGATGAATGGCAACGCAGTTAGCGATCCGCCGCCTAACTCGTCATTCAGCTTTGCCGCACGTTCCAGCAAGCGGGAATGCAGATAGAAAACGTCACCTGGGTATGCCTCACGGCCCGGTGGACGACGCAGCAACAGGGAAAGTTCCCGGTAAGCTGACGCTTGTTTGGTCAAGTCATCGTATACAACCAACACGTGCTCGCCTTTGTACATAAAGTACTCACCCATAGCGCAGCCAGAGTAAGGTGCGATATAGAGCAATGGTGATGGGTCGGAAGCTGCCGCTGTAACGACAATCGTATATTCCAAAGCACCATGACGACGCAAGGTTTCAACGACTTGAGCTACCGTAGATTGCTTTTGGCCGATGGCAACATAAATACATTTCATGCCGCTGCCTTTTTGATTCAAAATCGCGTCAATCGCAATAGAGGTTTTACCTGTTTGACGGTCACCGATGATCAGTTCGCGTTGACCGCGACCAATCGGAACCATCGCATCAATAGCTTTAATCCCCGTCTGCATTGGCTCATGTACCGATTTACGGGCCATAACGCCTGGAGCCTGGCTTTCTACCGGACGGAATTCCGTTGTAGCAATCGGGCCTTTACCGTCTACTGGTTGTCCCAGCGGATTAACAACACGTCCGATCAATGCTTCCCCTACAGGAACCTGCATGATCTGACCTGTACGTTTCACTTGGCCGCCTTCACGGATATCGGAGAATTGACCCAGAATAACAACACCGACATTGCTTTCTTCCACGTTGAGCGCCAAGCCCAAAACGCCGTTTTCGAATTCAACCAATTCACCGGACATGACTTTTTCCAGTCCGTAGACGCGGGCAATACCGTCGCCGACTTCAACAACAGTGCCGACTTCAACGACCTCGATATCATTTTTATATTGTTCAATCTGACTTTTAATCAATGAACTGATTTCTTCAGGTTTGATACTCAAGTGTGTTCACCCCTATCTTCTATACTCGTCTGTTAAAGGATTTCTCGAGACGATCCAGCTTGCCGGCCAGACTGCCGTCGTACAGTGTATCGCCGATAACCACTTTCAATCCGCCCAGCAGACTCGGGTCCACTATGTTTTCCACACGGATTGTTTTATGTTCACGGGCTCCGAATTGCTCGGCTACCGCTGTTTTTTCCTGCTCACTGAGCGCATAAGTGGAATACACCTTTGCATGGGCAAGTCCCAGCTTGTACTCCTGAATATCGAGGTATCCAGCGAGAAGAGATTCGAACAAATCTGCTCTGCTGCGCTGGATCAACAGCTTAATCGTGTTGATCAGTGGGGCAGACAGCTTGCTCTCAAAACTGTTAGCCAGAACCTGAAGCTTGACCGCTTCCGTAATGTTAGGAGAGTTGATGAACTTACGGATTTCAGCATCCCCGGAGACAGCTTCTACAAAAGCACGCAGCTCTTGCTCGGTCTCCATAATGGTTTGCTCTTGCTCCGCCACTTCAAACAAAGCTTTCGCATACCGTTTGGCAACTACCGTATCCCGGCTCATGCTTTGCCTCCTACCTCTTTAAGGTACTGGTCGACAAGCTCTCCCTGGACTTGGTCTTCCTTGATTTCTTTTTGAATCAGCTTGGAAGCGATTTGTACTGAAGCCCGGCCCACTTCGCTGCGCAGCTCGGCAACTGCCTTATTGCGCTCGCTTGTGATCTCACGAACAGCTTCGTCTTTCAGGCGGACAGCTTCGTCCTTGGCCTGAACAATAATTTGCTCCGCTTGCTTGCTACCTGTTTGTTTCGACTGCTCAATAATATCGTAGGCTTCTTTACGTGCCTGTTGGAGAGCCTGCTTTTGCTCCTCAACATAGGCAGTAGCCTGTTCACGCGTCTGTGCCGCTTCATTCATTTGCTTCAAAACAAGCTCACGCCGCTTCTCCATGATTGAAAAGAGGGGGCCGAATGCATAACGGGTCAGCAACCAGTACAAGATCAAAAATGCAATTATAGTAAAAACGATACTTGTCCAATTAAAATGCAATTGAAGTCACTCCTTTCCGGTGAACGTCAGTCCTAGATCTTTCATTCTTCAAACGAACAAAGAAGGCGCGGATGGCTGTGCCTTCCCCGCCAAACCTTGCTTCCATTCAATTAAGCTGCTGCGTAGAAAATGAATGCCAGAACGACACCGATGATTGGCAGTGCTTCGACCAGACCTACACCGATAAACATGACAGTTTGCAATGAAGCTTTTGCTTCTGGCTGACGAGCGATACCTTCAACTGTTTTACTTACGATCAGACCGTTACCAATACCTGCGCCGAGCGCACCCAAACCTACTGCGATAGCTGCTGCTATTAATGCCCAAGCTCCCATTTTAAAAATCCTCCTTAGAGATGTGTATTTGTGTTGTACATGTATTTGCAGTTAAGAGCGAAGCGCACTCCTGAACTTAACTAAAAACCGGAAACTGAAATGACCTAATGCTCTTCTTCATGCGTATCGATTGCCTGTGAAATATACACGAACGTCAAAATGGTAAAGACGAACGCCTGAATACTGCCGACAAAGATACTGAATCCTTGCCATACAACCAGCCCCAATACGGAGGCAATCCACCCTCCAACACCAATTGCCGTCAATTTCAGCAGTACACTAATCAAAACCTCGCCGGCAAAAATATTACCGAATAGACGCATACCATGTGTCAAAAGTTTCGAGAACTGCTCAATCAGGTTAATTGGCAAAAAGAAAGGGAATGGCTGAATGTAATGCTTGAAGTATGCTTTGGTGTTACGGAAGATTCCCAGGAAATGAACCAGGACAAAGATCATCAATGCCAGACCAATGGACACCCCTGCATCTGCGGTAGGTGACTTCCACCAGTTGACACCCACGTGGGCAGATTCGCCCGGATGAGACGCTTGTGCCTGTTCTAATGCTTCCTTGACTGGAATGATTTCATGTCCAAATACTTGGGCACTTTGCGCATTATCGAATTCGGTCACAATCCCGAACGGTAAGCCCAGCATATTTCCGACAAAAATGAACATGATCAGCGTCATCCCCAAGGAGAGGAATGGCTTCCCTTTTTTCAAATCCATCGTGCTGGTAATCAGTCCTT
The DNA here is from genome assembly GCF_014858585.1 of Paenibacillus sp. 23TSA30-6. Taxonomy (NCBI): domain Bacteria; kingdom Bacillati; phylum Bacillota; class Bacilli; order Caryophanales; family Paenibacillaceae; genus Paenibacillus; species Paenibacillus sp. 23TSA30-6. Next base: position 55,719 of record NZ_SLTL01000013.1, read on the forward strand.
GAACGAATTCCACGACCCATTCCATAAAGTTTTGCAGCTTGCTTGGATTGTCTACAGACAAATTGCGTGTTGCAGCAAAAGCCAGTCCAAACACAATCGCGCAAGTTACAAAAAGCATAATAATGACGGACAAGTCAATGTTAAACCCGCCCAATTCGATAATCGGTGATTCATGCAACATGTTTTCTCACCCCTTTCTCAGTTGAGCCATCATTTTTCCTGTAGCGCGAATATGATGCCTATAATTAAAAGAAGAAACTGTCCAGTTACCAGGCTTGCCATTACAGCGATCTCATGGAAATAGGCCGGAAATTCTATCGCCAGCACTACCGCCAAAATAGAGGTCGCTACACGAACTCCAAAGCCGATGCCCACCCTTTTCTTCTTGCCTTCACCGGCGGCCGCACTCGCAACCTGTCGAATTTTGTAGGCCATATACAGCACATTAAGACAGCTTACTCCCGTTCCCAGAATGATTCCGTGAGCAATGTCACGATGTTGGGGCATGAAGGCGGAGACCAGGAAACACAGAGCCATAATACAAAGCGCTACGATCCATAACATTTTTTGCATTCGGGTCATCTCACTCATGGTTATCCCTCAATACCTTTCCGATCACAAGGGCAATACTCAATGCGCCTACAACCAAGCCTGCGAGAACGCTTACGCCAATCCAAATTCCGGAACCACCAAGTTTGGCGTCTAGCCACTTTCCGGCATAAAAACCACCCAGTGTGCACACGGCTAAATCAATGCCGATAGCGCTCACCAGTCCAATTGCCTTGAAGGCATTTCCGGTGTTATTTCGGTTGTTGTTTTGCTTGGAAGGTTTGACCACTTTTCCATGCCACCCCTGCAATTCCAGTCCATTTTACTTAAATATAAGATGCTTTGTCAATTGAGATATTTTAGCGCCCTAAAGTATAGAATCAGTCAACAAAGCATCTTAAAATGCCGTATCCCTTGGTAACCGTACAGTTTAACTGTATGCTTGCCTTGTAAAGAATAATTATATCGGACGAACATCTTTTGTGAACATTGTGTGAAATTCTTCAGGACGTTCGGATTGAACACCATAATGGTGCAAAATCGCATTGACAATTCTTACTGATGCCTGTCCATCGCCGTAAGGGTTCGCTGCCTGGCTCATAGACTCGTACAACGCGGAATCTGTCAAAAGTGCCTTGGTCCGATTGTACACGTTCTCTTCGCTCGTACCCACCAGTTCCAAGGTACCCGCTTCAATGCCTTCCGGTCTTTCAGTCGTATCACGCAGCACCAGAACAGGTACTCCGAACGAAGGCGCTTCTTCCTGAAGACCACCGGAATCGGTAAGAATGAGATGAGTGTGCGGATAAAAATTGTGTAAATCCACCACATCCAGCGGATCAATCAGTTTAATACTCGGATGGTTGCCTAAAATCTCAAATGCAGGCTCCTTCACAGCCGGACTTGGATGAACGGGATACACAATAGCAATATCCTCAAACTCGTCCGCGATCCGTTTGACCGCACTAAAAATTTGGCGATGTGGTTCCCCCTGGGACTCCCGACGGTGTGCCGTCATCAGAATCAAACGCTTGCCTTTAGCCCATTCCAGCACCGGATGCTCGTAATCCTGGCGAACCGTATACTGAAATACGTCAGTCACGGTATTGCCTGTTACATATATTCGCGATTCAGGTTTATTTTCCTTCCGCAAATTCCCAGCCGATAAAGATGTAGGAGAAAAATGAAGATCAGACAGCACTCCTGTCAGTTGACGGTTCATTTCCTCAGGATATGGAGATAGTTTGTTCCACGTCCGCAAGCCCGCTTCCACATGCCCCACTTCGATCTGTTGCATAAAGGCCGCATAGCTGGCCAGGAAAGTCGTCAGCGTATCGCCGTGAACGAGTACAATATCCGGCTTTGCCTCACGTAATACAGGCTCTAAACCTTGAAGCACACGAATGGAAATTTCATTAAGCGTCTGACGATCCTTCATCACATCCAGATCATAGTCAGGGTGAATATTAAATACTTCCAGAACCTGATCGAGCATTTGGCGATGTTGAGCCGTTACGCATACTACAGACTCGATATGCTCGGGGTGACGTTGAAGCTCCAAAATAAGAGGAGCCATCTTAATCGCTTCCGGACGCACGCCAAAAATAGTCATCACTTTGATTTTGGACATTTTCTGTTGAACCCCTTTTCAAAATAAACGCCCGACTCCAAGATCGTTCTCCTATGAAAAACGACTTGTCCGTAACGCCCATATATTATGCCTAATGACCAGAGGCCGTTTACTTGGTTCCGTACAAACGGTCTCCCGCGTCACCAAGACCAGGAATAATGTAGCCGTGATCATCCAGACGCTCGTCCAGTGCAGCAACATAAATATCTACATCGGGGTGGGCATCCTGAACAGCCTTGACTCCCTCGGGAGCGGCAATCAAATTCATCATTTTAATTTGGGTGCAGCCTCTCTTTTTCAACACATCAATAGCCGCGATCGCCGAGCCGCCTGTTGCCAGCATCGGATCAATTACGATCAATTCACGCTCAGTCACGTCTGTAGGCAGCTTCGTATAGTATTCCACAGGCTGCAATGTCTCGGGATCACGGAACAGTCCCACATGCCCTACCTTTGCTGCCGGCAGCAGTTTGACAACGCCATCCAGCATACCCAGGCCTGCGCGCAAGATTGGAATGAGGCCCAGCATACGACCGGAAATCACTTTACCTTCCGTCTCAGCAACCGGTGTCTGCACCGTAATGCTCTCCAGCGGGATATCCCGCGTAATTTCATAAGCCATCAATGTTGCTACTTCATCCACCAGTTCGCGGAAATCCTTGGTGTTGGTCCGCACATCGCGGATAAATGTAAGTTTGTGTTGGATCAAAGGGTGATCACAAACCACCAGTTTTGCCATGATATATTCCCTCCGGTATTATCGTCACGTTCTTTCGCACCAGAATATTGAACATTCTGCATGGAAAGGATCTATGTAACCTATTTGTACAAACCAAATAAGCACAGATGCAATGCGTGCCTGTAAATCCTGTTTATTATAACATTCCCTTGATTGATTTAACACCTGCCACCGCAACCTTTTGTCAAGAGGAAGATATGACAGGTAAAAAGCATACTTTGCCCACTTCAGGGGTGACTTTTGTCATACAAAAAGTGCATAAAAAAAGCTCTGACGGCACTTGACCGTCAAAGCCTTTGAACTTCGGACTACCCACCCAAGCTACAGGCATTGTGTCCTGATACAGTATCAATCTTTTATCTAAACTTCAAATTGTCCCATGCCCCCTGAAATTGCCCGAGCATTTCGTCCTTCGTAATAACCCCTGCAATATAGGCCTGCATGCTGCTGCTGAGATCCTGATTCAGTCCCTTCGGGAAACGTTGAAAGTTCCAGCTCCATATCTTTCCTTCCTTCACATGCTTGGATATCTCAGCACCCAGATCACCTGTCGTCTCGTCACTGGAGGGGATGCTTCTAAAGGCGGGTACGAATTTGAACTCCTTGGTGATGTAATGCTTGCCCGTTTCCGAAGTGACCAGCCAGTTGAGAAAATCCTTTGCTTCCTGCTTCACAGGCGAATTTTTATTCACCACCCAATTGGATGCCACACCCACAGCGAGTCTGCCCCCTTCGGACGGATCATTATCAATGGGCGTGGGCAGGATGCCCAGATTCAGATCCGGGTTAATTCCATCAATTTGCGGCTGAGTCCAGTTCCCTTGGTGCATCATCGCAGCCTTTCCTGTCGCAAACAACGTCACCTGTGTATTGTAATCCGTCGTAAGCGGGTTACGGTTACCATATTTCAGGGTCAGGTCAAGCAACTTCACCCACTGATCAAACACAGGGTTACCGGGGATGCGGGCCATTCCCTTGTTTAAATCCTCCACATATGTCTCTGGGTTCGGCTGTCTGGCAAACGGGATATTAATAAAATGGTTCCCCAGCACCCACCATTCCGCATACCCGTTAGCAAACGGTGTAATCCCCGCAGCCTTCAGGCGTTTAGCCGCTTCTTCCAGCTCATTTATCGTCTGAGGAAGCTTGGTTATCCCCGCCTTTTTGAACAAATCCTTATTATAAACAAAACCAAAGCCCTCCAGATTCATAGGCTGTCCGTAAATTTTACCGTTGACGGTCATCGGCTTGCGGGCGAAATCATCCAAATCCTTGACCCATGGCTGATCCGACAGATCCTCCAAATACTCAAACCACGTATCGCGGTCCTGGTATCCCTCATTCGTGAAAATGTCCGGCTGATCTCCCGATGCGAATTTGGCTTTCAACGAAGCTCCGTAATCCGTTCCGCCTCCGACAGACTGTATATCCAGCTTGATGCCCGGATGTGTTTTTTCATAATCTGCCTTCAGCTTGTTCAGCGGCTCCGAAATTTCTACCTTGAACTGATAGATGTGTATTGTCTTCGTCCCGCCCTGTTGAGCCTGCGTATTTCCACAACCCGAAAGCGTACATGCGAGCAACACGATCAGAGAAAGGACAAGCAGCGCTGTTTTGTTCATCGTTTATCCCTCCCGTCATCCTTTGACCGCACCGGCTGCAATGCCGGAAACGATGTATTTTTGCATCACCAGAAAAAACACAACAATAGGCGTAATCCCTAACACCAGCGCTGGCAGCGCCAAATCCCATTGCTTGGTATACTGGCCGAACAGCATATAGGTGGCAATGGGAATCGTGCGCAGCTCAGGATCATTCAAAATAAGCGAAGGCAGCAGATAGTCATTCCAGATCCATAAAGTATTCAAAATAAGCACGGTTACAAACACGGGCAGCAGCAGCGGACAAACGATGCGAAAGAACACACCGTACCGAGAGGAACCATCTACCCTCGCTGCCTGCTCGACCTCAATAGGCACCGATTTAATAAAGCCATGAAATAGAAACACAGATAAAGGCGCGCCAAAGCCCAAATAGCACAAAATCAGGCCCGGTATACTGTTGTTCAGGCTGAGTACGTTGGACACCTCCATCAGAGGCAGCATGATAGATTGGAAGGGAACCACCATGGCAGCCACGAGCAGACCGAACAGGAAGCGATTAAAACGTGTATCATGCCGAACCATCTGGTAAGCAGCCATCGAGCTGATTAGCAGCAGAAGTGCATTGCTGACAATCGTGACGATTAACGAATTCCCCAGTGCTGTAGGAAAATTTATTTTATTCCAGGCATTCGCATAGTTCTCAAAATGGAAGGTCATCGGCCACGAGGCAGAATGAGCCAAAATGTCGCCAAAGGATTTAACGGAATTGACGAGCAAAAAGTAGAACGGAACCAGAAAGATCAACCCGATCACAATGAGCAGGATTTCAGCAACCCATATGCCCAAACGGTAGTTTGATGTTTTCCCCATTACATTTCGACCTCCTTTTTCTTCGTCAGACGCACCTGAATGCTGGTAATGATCGCAACGATGACAAAGAAAATAATGGCTTTGGCTGTACCCAATCCAAGGCGGTTATTTGTAAACGCTTCATTATATATGTCCAACGCAACAGACTCCGTCGACTTGAAGGGTCCGCCCTTGGTCAGCGCCAAATTCAACTCAAATACTTTAAAGGACCAGGATATCGCCAGAAACAGGCAGACGGTTACGGCTGGCATAATTAACGGCACCACGATATGACGCAAAATCTGTCTGCGGCTCGCACCGTCAATCTGGGCAGATTCTATAAGAGCATGAGGGACATTATTTAACGAGGATATGTAAATAACCATAAGATAGCCGGCATATTGCCATACAAATACAATGACGGTTCCCCAGAAAGCGGTTGGCCCGTCACCAAGCCACGGCAGATTGAAGAAGGACAGTCCTGTAGCCTCTCCCACCGCAGAAAAGCCGCGCACAAAGATAAACTGCCAGATGAATCCCAACAGCAAACCTCCGATCATATTAGGCATAAAAAATACAGTACGCAGCGCATTACGGGTACGCAACGGCTTTGTAAGAACATACGCCAGGAAAAAGCCGATCAGGTTGGTCAGAATCACACCACATACGGTAAAACGGACCGTGAACCAGAACGCATTACGGAAGTCTGGATCATCCCTGAAAATGTGTACGTAATTCCCTAACCCGAGCCACTGAACATTTTCAGATACTCCATCCCAGTTCGTCATGGAATAATACAGACCCAGCAGGAATGGAATGACCATAATCAAGACGAAAAACAACGCCAACGGTCCTACAAATATGAGCTGCTGTAATAACTGCGCGGATTTTCTTTGACTCAATGCAATCACTCCTTTGTTGTAGATCATGAAGGAAAGCGCAGACAAATCCTTACCGTAATCGCTTATTACCCAAAAATGTAAGTTTCGAGTCGTTAGAAATCAAAAAAAGACTGTTTCTCCTCCGGCTTACGGAAGAAAAACAGCCTTATCAAACAAGTAAATAGATTAGTATTGAGTACCTGGGTAGATCGGGAATTTGTCTGTCAGTTCGCCAACAGCTTGGCTGGCTTTAGACAATACCGTATCATCCTTCGGATTTTTGAGAGTTTCAGCAATGATTTTACCGATTTTGACCATAGCCTCTTCATCCATACCACGGGATGTTGCAGCAGGTGTACCAATGCGGATTCCGCTGGTAACGAATGGACTGGTCGGGTCGAAAGGAATCGCGTTTTTGTTGACCGTGATGCCCACGGAATCCAGTACATGCTCCGCTTCTTTTCCAGTGATGTTCAAGTTACGCGTGTCCAGCAGCATCAAGTGATTATCCGTACCGCCGGATACAATGTTAATGCCTTCAGCCAGCAATGTCTCAGCCAGCACCTGGGCGTTGCGAACTACGTTTTGCGCATAGGTTTTGAAGGAAGGCTGGAGCGCTTCACCCAAGGCAACAGCTTTAGATGCGATCACATGCATCAACGGACCCCCTTGAGTACCTGGGAAAATCGCTTTATCAATTGCTTGTGCCCACGCTTTGCGAGTCAGAATCAGACCCCCACGCGGACCACGCAGCGTTTTGTGTGTCGTTGTTGTAACAAATTGAGCATGTGGAACCGGGCTTGGGTGAATACCCGCTGCCACAAGACCCGCGATATGTGCCATATCGACCATGAACAGAGCGCCCACATCGTTGGCAATGGAAGCGAAGGCTTCAAAATCGATGGTACGCGGATACGCGCTCGCTCCGGCTACAATCAGACGAGGGCGATGCTTGAAGGCTGCCTTGCGCACTTCATCATAGTCGATGCGGAAGTTGTCTTCACGTACGCCGTAAGCGGCAAAGTTATACAGCAAGCCGGAGGCGTTAACCGGACTTCCGTGTGTCAGATGGCCACCGTGCGCCAGGTTCATACCCAGTACGGTATCTCCAGGTTTAAGAGCTGCCAGATATACTGCCATGTTCGCTTGCGCTCCCGAGTGAGCCTGTACGTTAGCATGCTCTGCACCGAACAGTTCTTTGGCACGGTCGCGTGCAATGTCCTCGACGATATCCACATGCTCACAGCCACCGTAGTAGCGTTTGCTTGGATAACCTTCAGCATATTTATTCGTCAATACGGAGCCCATTGCTTCCATTACCGCTTCGCTGACGATATTTTCGGATGCGATCAGCTCGATATTGTGGCGTTGTCGTTTCAGTTCAAGTCCCATTGCTTCCAGCACTGCCGGGTCACTTTTACGCAGATGTTCCATCATGATTGATTACTCCCTCTCCATGGTCAATTGTCAGGTATACAGGCAAGCGCCTGCTCCTCTGTTGGGCACCTCATCATCAATGCAAAAAAGATCAGTACAAACATGCAGTCCAAGCCAAAATACAAATGCTAGTCGCAGCTTCCGCCGCCTTCTTGCTCCAGACTATACACTGCTCGCTGTCCGCCAATGAGCGGAGGACGAGTGAATGCCGCCGTCACACGCGCTTCGCCAATCCAGCGAAGGCCTGGACGAAACGGAACGGCAATCGGTCGCAAATGCATACCGATCAGCGTCTCACCAATGTCTACCCCCGCATGCGCCTGTACATTCGCCGCCAGACATGCATCTTCCAGCGCACGATAGGCGGCGGTAGCCATAGATCCGCCTGCCGTACGAACGGGAACAGCGGCGACCTCCGTCAGTCCCAGCCGTTCCAGCACGGCTCGTTCAACCACCAGCGCACGGTTCAAATGCTCGCAGCATTGAAACGCCACATCAAAACCGTACGCCCTGCGAACAGATTCCACTCCAGCCAGCAATTGCTGCGCCACATCGAGCGCTCCCGCCGTGCCAATCCGGCTTCCCGCCACCTCACTGGTGCTTACGCCGATAACCAACAGGCGACCAGCCTTGAGACTGGCTGCTTCTGCGATTTCCTTCACGACAGAAGCGGTCTGTGCTTCAAGCGTAACCTCATGATCCAATTGTCCTACCATTGGAACCTCCTTTGGTTGAACAGCCCCACAGAGACTGGGCACAGGCTTATGCCCCTTGTTCAACACACTCTCTCCTGATATCACAATCTGACTATATTATAGCCGATGAATCGGATTTCGAGCAGGAAAAATGGAAAAACTGCTTAAAGGACCCTCTCTCGGTTTGGATACTCGAAGTAACAGCATGCGGAAGAATAATAGCCATTTGTCTGGACAGAAGGCCATCGGAGGCCGGACCTAGCTCATATACGAAAAAAGAGCAGTCCACAGCCAATGTGGATTTGCTCTTTTGCCCAGGCGACCGGCCGTATATCCGATGCTCCATCGTGGTTAACCCCACTTTTGTCGCCAGTTACACCGGATTCTTGTTTTTCCACCTTATCTTAACGGATTAACCGCCGAAAATCAACAGATCCCGTACAAAATAGATGAGTGATACAAACTTTATTCGGACAAGGCCTTCAGCTTGTCCACCAGCTTGTGCAGCGCCGTTCGGATTTCCGCAGCCGTGACATCGTAATCTTCACGCGACCCGCCGAACGGATCGGAAATATCAAAGCCCGGAATACGTTGACGCAGTTCAATCATCCGCTCACGCTCCCGTGCCGAAAGCTCCTGACCTAATGATCCCATCAGTTGTTGCGAAGCGTACAGACCATCCAGCTCCTGTACATCATTCAGCACTGAATCCCGGTCCTCCACATATTCCTTGAGCGTAAACACTTTGCCCACCGTTTGGGGAAAGCGCTGGATGACTTGCTGCTTATGCCCTTGGGTCAAGGTTAAAATCAGATGTGCCCACTCGGCAAGCCCACCGTTCAAAGAAGTTGAGGTGATTTGATCCGAGATATTATGGTCACGAAGCACTGCCTCTGCATGTCGGGAAATGGGCGTACCTTCCATCGCGGCTACTCCCGCCGAGCGCACTTCCAACCCTAACCCGTGCTCAGCAGACAGCTTGCGCAGCATCCCTTCAGCCATTGGACTGCGACAGGTGTTCCCTGTGCAAACGAATAAGATATGTTTCAACGTCTTCACCCCCCCGTAAGTTAAAAAATATATAAACAGAGGATTACTAAAATCCTGTATTTATTTTACACTGTCCGCCCCAAAATCAAAACATAAACATAAAGCCAAACGCCAGTAAAATGGCACCGCCCACCGCTTCTCCATAGTCTCCCAGATTGCGGCTGACCTTGCGGCCTAACAGCAGTCCCAGCATCGCCATCGCTCCCCCGCAAAAGCCAAACGTCAGAACGGTCAGCACCAAATCACTCTGGAACATGCCCAGTGATACCCCAACAGAAAAGGAGTCGACGCTCACCCCAAGCGAAAATAGTAATAGGCCCAGGGGAGAACGATGGTCCAGCACCTGTACCCCGTCACCTTTGAAGGAATTATACACCATATGCCCGCCCAAAAGGATAAGCAATCCCCCTGCAAAATAGGTCGTCACATGACCCAGTAAAGAACTCATATAATGGCCTGTGAACATACCCAGTAATGGCATCAGTATGTGAAAAAAGCCAATGACCGTGCTGATCCGCAGCACGTCTCGCAGGCGTATCCCCTTCATGCCGATCCCCACGCCTAACGATAACGCATCCATCCCCAGCGCTACAGCCATGACCAGAATCGTTACAATCTGCCCGGCATGGGCAGAGGCTGCCAGCATACTCCATCCCCCCAGTATCCGTCCGCTCTTGTACACGTTATGCGGACAAGAGGCAAAACAGTACAAGCATACGGTTTACCGTGCTTGTACCAGGAAGAAGAGGGGCCAACTATGCTGAAAAGGTCAATCCATGCAAACGTGGGGACTGCATGTATAGGAAATGTTTAGGAAATGTTTGGATAGTGTCCGGATCGTCCTAGAGACGGACGACCCGATGGCCTGCTGCTTTAAGCAGGCGGTTCATAACGGCGTCTCCCAGCCCTTTCGGCGGACAAGCTTCCGCCAAGATGTAGGTGACGCCTTCCTCGTCGCAGCGGCGCAGCACGCCGTACAAGCGCTGCGCCGCCTCATGGAGCTCGTCCAGCTTGCCCAGCGTGTAAACGCGCTCTCCGGCATAGCCGGCGGCATGCTCGTCGAACGCGAGCACCGCCGTGCGCTCTCCACGCGCGGACGCCTCCGCCAGCGCAGCGCGAATCCAGCCCGTCACCTCCGCGGATGACGGGCCTTGCACTACGCTCAAGCGGCCTCGTGGCGCGTAGTGCGTGTACTTCATGCCCGGCGAACGCGGTGCCGGGCTATCGGCGTCCTCGCCGGGCGAAGCGGCGGCGAGCGCCGGGTCCAGCTCGACGGCGCGAGCGACCGCAGCGAGCTGCTCGGCCGTCACTCCGCCGGGGCGCAGGATGGTGACGGTTCCGTCGTCACCGGCCTGCACCACCGTGGACTCCAGCCCCACACCCGTGGGGCCACCGTCCAAAATGCCGCCGATGCGTCCCTCCAGGTCCTCCCGCACATGCTGTGCAAGGGTCGGACTGGGCCTGCCCGAGCGATTGGCGCTTGGCGCAGCCAGCGGACAACCCGCTTCCGCAATCAGGCGCAGCGCTACCGGATGATCTGGCATGCGCACGCCGACCGTGTCCAGCCCCGCCGTCACACGGGGCGACAGTGCTTGCGGAATTACGGGCAGCACCAGCGTTAGCGGTCCCGGCCAGAACGCATTCATCAGCGCCCGCGCCGTATCATTTACTTTCGTTACCATGCCATCCAACTGGGCAGGGTCGGAAATATGCACGATCAGCGGATTATCGGAAGGACGCCCTTTGGCGGCGAATACTGATTCTACCGCTTCCGTGCTACGCGCATCCGCGCCCAAGCCGTACACCGTCTCGGTAGGGAACGCTACCGTCTCTCCTGCTTGCAGCAGCACAGCAGCCTCACGAATGCCTTTTTCCGCCGCGATAAGGGCTTGTCCGGATAATATTTCACCAGAGAAATCCCCTTTAACCACCAAACCTCTGACGTCCCACCAATTCGTATGGGAAGCCGCCAACGGCGGCTTTAGCTCATGAAGCCCCCGTTCATCCAGTACCGATTCACATTTTTCCTTTTGCGCAGACTCTCCGCACAAACCTTGTATTTGATTCAATTTATCGCTCATATCAGATCATCCCATACGTTATTGTCATACAGTCCTGCTCAGTTTGCTCTATCGTCAAAGAACTTCCCTTGGCAGCTTATCTGAACCGAATCTGTCCATGTCTCATAGCTGTAAAACCTATATTTCATTATAACATACCGGAATCATCCACCCGTTGTTCTCTTTTCTACAGCTCACGACGCTTAGGCAAACAAGCCACTCGCCCATGCCCACAGCCCCGTCAACGCATCCCATAGAAAAAACCGTACTTCCGGCTCCTTGTCAGCGGCATTCGTCCGTCCGCCTCCTTGGTCCGCTCTTGCCGAGACCGCTTGTGCTGCTGCTTCCCCGCTGCTCGCATCAATAAAGCACAAGGGAGGAAACAGCACACACCACCAATTTTGCCCTTTGCCTTGTCCCAGCGTAACCCGAAGCGCTTCATAATCTCCTGCCGGATAAACAAGCCCACCGTACATCTTGGTCGGAAAAGGTACGTTTGCCAATTCCACCTGATGGTCGTACGAAATGCCCCGTCGAGCCAGTTCCGCGCCTACTAAACGGTCAATTTCGGGTAAATGATCAGCAATCAGCACTCTGGCTTGCTCCAAACTTTGCGGGTTTTCCAACTTGCCCACCCACGTATCCATCTGTTGTACGATGGAATCCCTTATTTCACGTTTTACCAACTGATCCTCCGGGCGATCCGAATTGGCCAAAATACGCAATCGGATGGAATCATGCGGAATGACGCCCGCTCCTGTCGTGGCCATCCCTGCCCCTACAGGCCCTCTTGACCCTGGTGTCATGGCGGCATCTGTTTTTTGACCTTCCCACGACATCATTAATATTGAAATACAAAATAGTATCATTGCAACTTGCTTGGTCCAGCTTCTCATCCCAATCCCCCCAAACTCTATCATGTCTATCAGTCTGTCCGGTTTGGGAGAGGCTAAACCTATCAATCTCGTAAAATGTTCAAGAAGATTTAAAAAAACATCCATAGCCCTACATCGAGCAACATGGATCTGCGTACCAAAGCTTGGGAGTAACCCGCGTATACGAAAAAGCCCAGATTTCACAATCTGGACCCTTTTGCATCTCACTATTTTTCTCACCCTAAAACACGAAGCTGCATCTATCCACAATTTGTACACACTAAGCTTTTTTCGCCTTCGTCAAGTTCACTCTGGAAGGCTGTGGCAGATCGTCCTCCAACTCCTGACCGTGTACCTTAATGCTCATAACCAAGCCAATACTAGCCATGTTAATGAGCAACGACGTACCCCCATAGCTTATAAAAGGGAGCGTAATCCCCGTCAGTGGCATGATGCCCAAAAACGCGCCGATATTCTCAAAAATCTGATACAGCAGCATGGACACAATGCCGACGATAAGATAGGGTCCAGCCCGATCACGGCATTCCAGCGAGATCAGGATCATACGGTGTATCAAAATAAAATATAGCAGCAGCAGCACCGATGAGCCGACAAAGCCAAATTCCTCCGCTACGACCACAAAAATAGAATCCGCATAGGTGTAAGGCACACGACCAGATTGCACCGAAGTCCCCTGCAAAAAGCCTTTGCCCATCATTCCACCAGAGGCAATGGCCAACTTGGCGTTTTTCGTATGATAAGATGCCTTCGCTGTCGCTTCTTCCGGTACCAGCCAAGGGTCCAGACGCTCTACCCAGTGACTACGGCCAATGCCCTTCATAAAGGTATCAATCTGATCGTGGAAGGAAATATACGCTTTGATCCCGCCGCCTGCGGCGACTGCAAAAATCGTAAATCCGATCAACGCATGGGAGGCCTTCACATTACCGATCCACAGCATCCCGAGAACGATGACAATGTACCCGAGCGCATTACCCAAGTCATTTTGCGCCATTACCATAGCGAACGGGACAAAGGTCACTAAAGCAACTGGAAGTACATCCTGTATAAAATAAAGCTTGCTCTTGCGCTTCTTTATCAGCATATAAGCCAGAAAAATAATAAGCACCAGCTTGAACACCTCAGCAGGCTGAAGGTTCAAGCCACCAATTTTCAAAAAGCCCTGAGAGTTGTTAACCGTCCCGCCAAAAAAGCCGAGACCCAACAGTAATATTCCGCCGCCATATACATACAGCGCTTTTTTAATAAAAATACGAAAATCCACCATCGCCAAACCCAAAACAGCCACAAAACCCAATATATAATACCCGATCATTTTCTGGTAGTCGTTTCCGTGCTCCGCAATGTTGGTAGGGCCTCTACCCGCGCTATACACCGTTATGATACTAATCGCCATCAGCAAAACCAGAATGAAGATAACCGGACCGTCAATTTTTTTCAATTTCTGAAGCATGATTTCCCCCTGAGCCGTTTCTCGGTCATACTCCTTTTATTCTAAAGGAAAGACTCGCAAAAAGAAAATGCAGCATTATTCCGCAACGCCCAGGACATGGCGTTCGATTCCTGCAAGGTCCGGAACGATCAGAATCGTATTCCAATGACCTGCCTGCTCCAGCAGTCCAGCCACGTCTCTGGCCTGTCCCATGCCCAGCTCGAACCCGATCAACCGCGGCGGGGCCTGAAGCAGCCCAAGCTGCTCCAGCATCGCCCGATACGGGCCAAGCCCGTCAGGCCCGCCATCCAGCGCCATGCGCGGCTCATGATCTCGCACCTCCGGCTGCAAGCCTGCGATGTCGGCGGCCGGGATATACGGCGGATTGGACACCAGGATGTCCACCGCCTTTCCCGCGAACGGCGCCAGCAGGTCGCCTTCGCGCAGCTCTACGGCTGCGCCGTTGGCAGCGGCGTTATGCGCCGCCATCTCCAGCGCTGCGGCGGAAATATCCCCCGCCGCCACGCGCCAACGGGGCCGCTCAGCCGCCAGCGTGACGGCAATCGCCCCGCTGCCCGCGCCGATATCGAGCGCCTGCGGAGCGCCGTCCGGCCACAGCCGGTCGCCGTGCTGAAGTATGGCCTCGACGAGAAGTTCTGTCTCGGGGCGCGGAATCAGCACCGACGGCGAAACCGCGAACGGACGGCCATAAAACTCCTGCCGTCCGATAATATACTGCGCTGGCTCGCCCGCTGCTTTGCGGGCTATAACCGCTTCCCACGCCTCTTTGCCCGAGGCTGGGAACGGATCGCCCAGCGCAGCGTAGAACGCCGTGCCTTCCAGCCCGAGCACATGCTCCAGCAGCAGGCGGGCGTTATGCTGCGGCTCCAGCACGCCGCAGCTCCCTAAAAAAGAAGAAGCCTCAACTAAGGCTTCTCTGATACTCATGCTCCGTTCCAACGACATCCGATACACAAAATCGCGTTCGTGTCCCAAAACTTAAACCTCTTGTTCCATCAAATCAGCCTGCTCTGCAATCGTGAGCGCCGATACGATTTCTTCGATCTCCCCGTTCATCACCTGATCCAGCTTGTGCATGGTCAGCCCGATGCGGTGATCTGTTACACGGCTTTGCGGGAAGTTGTAGGTACGAATGCGCTCACTGCGATCTCCGGTACCCACTTTGCTCTTACGCTCGCCTGCATATTTGGCTTCCTCTTCCTGACGAAGCATATCCGAAATACGGGCACGCAAAACCTGGAGTGCCTTCTCCTTGTTGGAGTTTTGGGATTTGCCGTCCTGACAGGTTGCCATAATGCCTGTTGGCATATGCGTTACACGTACCGCCGACTTGGTCGTATTAACGGACTGACCGCCAGCACCGCTGGAGCAGAATGTATCTACGCGGATATCCTTGTCGGAAATTTCAACATCCACTTCTTCGGCCTCAGGCATAACGGATACCGTAGATGTAGATGTATGAATACGTCCGCCGGATTCCGTCGTCGGAATCCGCTGTACGCGGTGTGCTCCGCTTTCGAATTTCATTTTGCTGTATGCGCCGCGTCCGTTAATCATGAAAATAACCTCTTTAAAACCTCCAAGGTCATTCATGTTCGCATCCATCAGCTCTACACGCCAGCCTTGGGTATCGGCATAACGAGTGTACATCCGGTACAGATCCGCTGCGAACAATGCCGCTTCGTCACCACCCGCTGCACCGCGAATTTCGATAATCACATTCTTATCATCATTCGGGTCCTTCGGCAGCAGCAAAATGCGGATTTTCTCGTCCAGCTCCCGCTTGCGGGCACTGAGCTCATCAATCTCCATTTTCACCATTTCACGCATCTCGTCGTCCAGCTTTTCCGCCTGCATGGCTTTAGCAGCGTCCAGCTCTTCAACGACAGTTTTATATTCGGTATATGCTTCATAAGCAGGCTGTAAATCAGACTGTTCTTTGGAATAATCTCTAAGTTTCTTGCTATCGTTCGCTACATCCGGATCGCAGAGCAGTTCGCTCAGTTTATCGTAGCGGTCCGCCAATGATTGCAATCGGTCCAACAAGCGATTCACCTCTTCAGTTAAATTAATATGAAGCCAGATTCAAATTCACTGGCTACAGCTCTTTATTATACCAACTAATTAATTAATTAGCTACTAAAAATACTTCTAATTCATGAATTGAATAACAACCATAATTTCAATAAAAAAAGCCGCCACCCAACACAGGCAGCGACTACTTTATTTAGAACAATGTTTTATACTGCAAACCTAATGTTATACATTAAAACGGAAATGCATAACGTCTCCGTCTTGTACCACATATTCCTTACCTTCCAAACGAAGCTGGCCACGTTCCTTAGCCCCATTCATAGAGCCAGCAGCGACCAAATCATTGTAGGATACAACCTCGGCACGAATAAATCCGCGTTCAAAATCCGTGTGGATAACGCCCGCAGCACCCGGTGCTTTAGTTCCTTTGTGAATGGTCCATGCGCGTACTTCCTGCACACCTGCTGTGAAATACGTATACAGACCCAACAAGCGGTAAGCGGCTTTGATCAGACGATTCAGACCGGATTCAGCCAGTCCCAGTTCCTCCAGGAACATCGCCTTGTCTTCGCCTTCCAGCTCGGCAATTTCAGATTCTACTTTGGCGCTAATCGGCACCACTTCTGCATTTTCCGCTACAGCAAAATCACGTACCTTTTGAACATATGGATTGCTGTCGGCTTCCGTTACACCGTCTTCGCTGACATTAGCTGCGTACAGTACAGGCTTCATCGTAAGCAAATGAAGATCACGTACAATCAACTGTTCTTCATCCGACAATTCCACGCTGCGCGCAGGCTTATCAGCATACAGTGATTCCTTGATCCGCTCCAGCACTTCAACTTCCTGGGTGTATTGCTTGTTGCCACCCTTCATGTTTTTGCGGGAACGCTCAATGCGCTTGTCTACGCTTTCGATATCTGCCAGAATCAGTTCCAGATTAATGGTCTGAATGTCACTGATCGGGTCGATTTTGCCATCCACATGGGTAATGTTCTCATCTTCAAAACAACGTACCACATGCACAATCGCATCCACTTCACGAATATGAGCCAGAAACTTGTTACCCAAACCCTCGCCCTTGCTCGCGCCGCGTACAAGTCCTGCAATATCAACAAATTCAAAAGCCGTCGGCACCGTTTTGTTCGGCACAACCAGTTCAGTCAGCTTATCCAGCCGTTCGTCCGGCACTTCAACGACACCTACATTCGGATCAATCGTACAAAATGGATAGTTTGCGGATTCCGCACCCGCCTGCGTTATTGCGTTAAACAGTGTTGATTTGCCCACGTTCGGCAAGCCCACAATCCCCGCTTTTAAAGCCATAATCAGAACAACTCCCGTTTATATAAAATGTGCGTTATGCCATCCGTTAGTTTACCAACCCACATTATATATGAGAACCTATACATGCGGCAAGCATACGACTGTGACTTTCAGGATTTTGCTATATCCTCTACTTCTTCATTTAAATCTCTTTGCTCATCTGAATATCCGTAACCCGATAGCCTGACTTGCGGTACACATGCAAAGCCCGTTCATTATGCCCAAATACATGCAAACCGATGCGGACAGCTCCCAGCCTGCGAGCTTCCTGTTCCAAAGCCCCCATCGCCAGCGTACCTAGCCCCCGCCCCTGATATGAATCGTAGACGAGAATATCCAGCAGAAAAGCTTCTTTTCCTTGTGCGCTATCCGTAATATTGAACCAGATATAGCCCGCTTCCTCTTGGCCCTCCACAACATCCGTATCCGAATACATCAGCATGTAAAGGTGAGCATGGGGAGTATCCAGTCTCTTTGGCAAATACTTGCCAAAGCTTTCCCTAGCCCGTTCCGGTGCTTCCTCCACCGTCCACGTCCCTGCTTGAATTTTGTCCTCTGCGTAATCCACAAGCGAGCGCTGCTCAAAACGATCATACTGCTCGTCGTTCATAGGAACCAATCTGATGAATCCACTCATCTGTTCGCCTTCTTTCTTAATCGAGTCGTATCTTTAAGACTTTCAATCCCATCTACCCCGATGCCAAACATGACTGTGCGCAGTTCCAGTTCCACCTGCTCCAGCCGCGCTTCCAGCGCCTCTGTGGAGGCGACCGCCGATCCGAGCAGCGACCGTCCGAAACCCGCCATATCAGCGCCCAAGGCAAGCGCCTTGGCTGCATCGACACCGTCTCTCAGTCCGCCACTGCCAATCACTGCGCCATTCGGCTGCGCCGCCCTGACCTCTACGATACAATCTGCGGTGGAGTTTCCCCAATCCGCAAATGCTTCCGCCGCCGCACGGCGTACAGGATCAGAATTGCGGAATTTTTCCACCTGACTCCAGCTTGTCCCGCCTGCGCCCGCGACATCAATAAAAGCTGCACCCGCATCATACAGTCTCGAAGCCGTCTCGCCATCTATGCCCCAGCCTACTTCCTTCACGCCTACGGGCACTGAAAGCTGGCGGCACAGCTCTTCAATACGTCCAAGCAATCCGCCAAAATCCAGATTCCCCTCGGGTTGAAAAACCTCCTGCAATCCGTTCAAATGCAGTACAAGCATGTCCGCTCCGGCAATCTCTACCGCACGGCGACAGTCGTCCACGCCAAATCCGTAATTCAACTGCACTGCTCCCAGATTGGCAAGGATCGGAATATTCGGTGCCAAGCGACGAACCGCAAAGGTCGGAGCCAGTTCTTCTTTTTCCACCGCAGCTCGCACCGAGCCTACTCCCAGCGCCCAGCCGCGTTTCTCCGCTGTTTCTGCCAAGCGCTCATTAATCGCTCCCGTCTCTGCGCTGCCGCCTGTCATGGAGCTAATCAGCAGCGGCGTTCGCACTGCGCGCCCCAGAAAAGTAGTGTCCAAACATACCTCATCAAAATGCAGTTCAGGCAGTGCACAGTGTTTAAAGGCATAGCGCTCCAGTCCATTCGTGATGCCTTGGCCTGCCACGTCCTCTTGCAAACAAAGGCGGACATGCTCTATTTTTCGTTCACCTGTGCGTGCAGCAGGCAGCAAAGAACCGGATTTGCCGGAACTCTCAGGTGTTTCAGATTTATTTTCCACATTACTCATCTATGTCCCACCTCATTCAGGTCACTTCATGTATTTACATTGGTCTGAAAACACAAATAAGACCGCTCCCGAACACGGTAACCGATCTATTTATGTATGATTACAGGCAATTATTTAGATACTTTTATTGTAGCATGGATGGAAAAATATATACACAAAATCGCGAGCCTTTCCTCTGCTTATATAAACCGTTCAGGTGAGTTTTATTTGTACCTTAGTCCTCAATGTCAGCGTAATAATCATTTTTTTGCTTTTCCCAGTACCGTCTGTCTTCATCTGTAATTTCCCTTAGCACTTTACATGGATTTCCTACGGCAACCACATTATCAGGAATGTCTTTGGTAACGATAGATCCCGCCCCGATAACTACATTATTTCCAATATTCACTCCTGGAGTGATTACGGTATTTGCGCCAATCCATACACTGTTCCCAATCGTTATCGGTTTACCAAATTCGAGCAGGGTGTTGCGTACATCTGAATCTATCGGATGCCCAGCCGTATATACACCTACCCTGGGGCCGAAAAAAACATGATCCCCTATTGTTACTTTCGCTACGTCAATAATGATGCAGTCATAATTGGCATAGAACTGATTGCCCACTGTAATGTGACAGCCATAGTCACAGCGAAATGGGGGTTCGATATATATCTCCTGACCTGTAGACTCGAACAGTTGTTTAAGTAGCTCTACCCGGTACTCCTGTTGCTCTTCCGTACTGTTATTGAACAAGCGGGTAAGCATTCTCGATTTCTTGCTATCCTTTGCTAATTCTTTTCCACCAGCCATATATAATTTGCCTTCTAACATATTATCTTTATTCGTTGCCATGTACACTTTCCTTCCTGTTTAAAAGGTTTTCATTTCACTCCATGAAGTTGGACAAATGCCAGATACTAAATTATAGTATAGTTTATTATTATACTTTTAATAAGCATTGTCAAAAGCGAGTGGGTGCAGTGGCTACCACCGGATACATTGCCTTTTTAGTAGGCCCCCCAGGATTAGGATTTCTGGGAGAGTCTTTCGGTCTCTTACACGCCATGATCGCGGTGCTTATCGGTGTTATCCTTGCTGGCCTTTTATCAGACGCTGCCAAGCCAATGGATTCAGGAGGAACCCGGCAATGCCATATAGCTAATCATGATTTAATATAGCGTCATATTATAGTAAAAGACAAAAGAAGCCTTGAATATCAAGGCTTCTTTAAGTAAAATCCGTCATCCCTTCATGGAATCAGGTACATGTGAAATGCTTTCCTGCTGCTCCTTCGTACGCCCGTTACCAAACTTGAATATCAGGATGCCACCGATAATGACCAGCACGCCGATCAGCTTGGTAAAGGTGAACGGAATCTTTTCCAGTCCCAGCCATCCTAACGAATCCCACAGCAAAGCAGTACCCAATTGTGCCGTTAATACGATAGATATCGCATAAGTCGGACCAAGCAGCTTCACTCCTTGTACCAGACAGAACACCACGCCAACACCAATCATCCCACTGACCCAGTACCACGGCTGCATATGTTGTAGTGTAAATGTATTTTTTCCTGCAAAAATAAGACTGCCGAGCAAGGAGGCCAGAAACCCCGTTCCCAGCACAAGTGTGGTTGTGGCCCATGAACCTGTCCGTTCGTTCACCTTATTATTGAATATCGTTTGCAGGCTAACAAAGGCTCCTGCGATTACCGCCAGTACAATTCCTAATAGCATGATTCAGCTCTCCCCTGCTAATTCTTTACAAATGATTATGCTTCATAAATATTATGGCCTGCCAGTTGGTCCAAGCCTTCTCTGTCACGAATCACAATATAGCCCCGTACTCGTTCCACCAATCCATCTGCGCTCATCTTGCGAATCACACGGTTGAGATGCCTGTAGCTGGTTCCGATCAAATTCGCCACATCTACGAGACTGGATGCACGCAATTCTTCATGAAAAGAGGAAGAATCCCCTTCCTCAAAAGAAACGGATAGCAGGTAACTGGCCAGTCTGACTTCCACAGGATACATTAAGTTAAAGCTGGAAAAGTCGGAATCCATGCAAAACTTCCGGGTAACGATATCCAGCAAAAATTGCAGCATTGGAGCATAGTCTCTGCCATATTTATTCATCCATTGCTGGTGAATACCGATTACATATATAGGGGACACAGCCTCCACCGTATTGATCACGTTGCTTCTGCGAATATATTCAACATCCCCAATAACCTCAATTGGTGTTTTGAAGCAGAGAACCAGTGTTTTGCCTTCCGTTGAACTGGTATAGATCTTGACCTTGCCCTGTACCAATATGTACAGATGTTCAATGGAATCCCCTTGTGAGCACAGTTTTTCCCCTTGTTCCAAACGATGCAGTGACAAATAAGGCCGCAGCGGCTCATGTAGTATGGTTTCCAGCTGATGCAATTGTAAAAAATGCTTCAGTTGCTCTTGATCCTGAATTTCTTTCATGCTTGAGCTCACCTTCGTTTTCTACGTTCTGGGTTCCTTCTCTGAATGAAGTTCTATTTAGAGCTTCAAAATGATCACACCCGCGATCATCATGCCAATGCCTATAAATTGCGGCAGCTTCATTTTTTGCTTCACTACACCAAACCATCCGTTAATATCAACCAGAAAGGTTAGGCACAACTGGGCAATCAACAGCGCCGAGATCGTGAATGTAACTCCGATATGCTGAATAGCGGTCACTTCACTGAATATGATGATAGCTGCAAAAGCGCCACCCAAGAGATACATAGGCTTTACCTGCTTCATCTCCGCCACATTTCCATCTCGTGTGAACATCCAGATCAATGCCGCCAAAATAACACCCGTCAACTGAGTAACCGTAGCCGCCTGCCATGTACCGATATCCTGACTTATCCGTGTATTCGCCACCCCTTGCAGCGTAATACAAGCGCCTCCCAAAAAAGCAAATAAAATTCCTCTCATAAATCGTTATTCTCCCTATCTAAGTGACTTTTCTATTTATTAAAGTATAGGTTAGTCTCACCATAAAGGACATATGTCCTGAATCAACAAAAAAATCCCCTCTTCATAATAAGAGGATTAGGATATGTCCCACCTGTTCTGTGAAAATGCTCTCCGTAAATGAGAAAGGGATGGGAACCTATACTGTTATGATCTATTCCGATTCCACATAATCTATAATGGGTGCCCATTCCAACCATCCATACCTTTCCTTCCAGTCATTACGCTTCAATCCGGTACACTTGCGTTAATAACTAGACAGTATCCCATCCTAAAACTGCATGTTCCGGTACGATGAAGTGGAATGCAGCATTCAATAGAGGAGTTGACCCCCATATGGCTAAGCATGATACGCTGCATTCTGAGCCGGCATATAACCCTGTTTCCCAACAAAAGATATCTAAAAGAAAGATATTCCAAAGGAAATCCGGGCGAACAAGCCGCGCTATTAAAATCATTATCCTGTTACTCATCCTGTGGCTGATTGCCATCATGATCTATCAGACCCATAAGCCACTGCCCCCCTTCGTTTCTTATGAAAGTCAGGAGTATTCGACCAACGAGGTAAACTTCTGGACGGATTTGACCTATCCTGCCGGGGATGGAAGTACCGCACAGCACGAAGGGCAAATTTTGAACCGTATGCTTGGGATCGTTGACGAAGCCAAACAATTTATCGTCATCGACCTGTTTCTGTTCAACGATTATAAACATAAGGGCCAGCGCTTCCCCCAAGTCAGCGCACAGATGACCGAGCATCTTATTGCCAAAAAGAAGGCCAATCCTGATATGCCTATCTTTTTCATTACAGATGAAGTCAATACCAATTACAATTCATCCCCCAATCATTTGCTGGAGAATATGAAACGAGCGGGGATTCAGGTTGTGCAGACCGATGTGGACCCGCTGCGGGATTCCACGCCAAGCTATTCTGCGGTGTGGCGTACCTTTTTCCAATGGTTCGGACAGCAGGGCACAGGCTGGATTCCCAACCTGATGGCCAGTGACGGACCTGACGTTACGGCACGCTCTTATCTCAAGCTGTTAAACGTCAAGGCCAATCATCGAAAATTGGTTGCCAGCGAGCAAACAGCGCTCATTTCCACAGGGAATGTTCACGATGCGAGTGCATATCACTCCAATGTGGCGCTGGAGGTGAAGGGACCCATCATCGGGGACATTTTACAAACCGAGCAGGCGGTGCTGGACTTCTCCGGCGGAGGGCAGCTTCCTGCCTATACGCCACAAGCGGAAGCCTCTGCTCAATCGGGAAAAGACAGCTACCGGATCAAATATCTAACCGAAGGCAAGGTATACACATCGGTTCTGGATGCCATCGGGCAGACAAAGAAAGGCGATAGCATTCATATGGGCATGTTTTATTTGGCAGACCGTAAAGTGTTGAACAGCCTGCTGGATGCCTCTGCACGCGGTGTGAACATCCAATTGTTGCTGGACCCGAATCAAAACGCGTTTGGACAGGAAAAAATCGGCATTCCCAATCGTCCGGTCGCCAAAGAATTGTCCGATAAATCGGGCGAAAAAATCCAAATCCGCTGGTACAATACGACCCATGAGCAATATCATACCAAGCTGATTTATATTGCCAAGGGACAGGGAGATCACATCATTTTGGGCGGGTCTACGAATTTGACACCACGTAATTTGAACGACCTGAATCTGGAAAATGAATTGTGGTTGGCCGCTCCGGCGGACAGCAAGCTGACCCGACAGATTGCGGCCTATTTTGATACATTATGGAATAACCGGGGAGCTGAATACAGTCTGGATCTGGAGGCTTACGAGGACAAATCTACATTTTGGAAAGGTATACTATATCGTTTACAAGACATCTTGGGCTTTACCACATTTTAAAATTAGGAGGGCACTGTAGCGTGCTTACTTTATTCATTCAACTTACAGCAGTGGTGAAAGCAGCCGGGCGAGTGATTCCATCAAACGCTTGAACAGACGCTTTTTCATAAATTCCTCGCGTACGATCAGGCTGGCAGACTGCAAATCCCGCTCATAATCCGCCACCATCTGCTGTACACTATGCGTGCGAATCAACAGAGCGTTGACTTCAAAATTCAGGTGGAAGCTACGCATGTCCATATTAGCTGTCCCGATGGTCGCAACCTCCCCGTCAATAATGAGAAGCTTGGAGTGAAGGAAGCCTTTTTCATACTCATATACCTTGACCCCAACCTCCAGCAACGTTTGGAAGTACGAATGGGACGCGAGGAACGGCAGCCACTTGTCCGGTTTGGCAGGAAACAGAATCCGCACGTCCAAACCGGACAGAGCCGCCATCCGTAGCGCGGTCAAAATATCTTCATCCGGGATAAAATAAGGAGTGGCAATCCATACCGATCTGCGGGCGGATGTGATCATGGAGAAGAACAGATTTTTGAGCACTCTCCGCTCATTATCTGGGCCGCTGGCAATAATCTGCACGCCTCCGTCCGTAATTGGCTCGATTTTTGGGGACAGATATTCCTTATTCAGCACCGATTCACCCGTCATATGAAGCCAGTCCTGCAAAAATATAAGTTGCAGCGTTCGCACAGCCTCGCCCTTCACAATCATGTGCGTGTCACGCCAAAAGCCGTAGGCTTTGTTACGGCTGAGGTACTCATCCCCTACATTCAGACCGCCAATCAATCCAATATTGCCGTCGATAACCACAATTTTACGGTGATTACGGTAGTTTACCCGGCTGGAAAAGAACAAGATCCGTGCACCGCCATAAGCGACGACCTCTACCCCCGCATCCCGCATTTCCTTCAAGAAAGCCTTCGACAGTTGAATGCTGCCCACCGCATCGTACATAAACCGTACCTTGACGCCAGCTTTGGCCTTTTCGATCAAGATTTTCTGAATGCTGGTGCCGATATCATCCGACCGGAAAATGTAGTATTCCATGTGGATATGATGCTCTGCCTTGCGCAGTTCCGCCAGCAGCGTGGAGAAGGTCTCATCTCCGTTGTTCAAGATTTGGGTTTCCGCCGCAAAATAAATCGGGGAACGGGCCAGCCTGCGTGCCAAACGCATCAACTGCTGCTGCTCATCTGTAAAGCAGGTCAGATCGCGTTTGACGTGCATGGCATCCTTCTCGATACGCTCGTAAGCCTGCTGGTCACGCAATGCCTTTTTGTCATACTTGCGGCGTTTGAACACATTTTGCCCGAATAAAAAATAAAGAGGAAGTCCAACCACCGGCAGCAAGGCCAGCAGCAAAATCCAGGACATCGTAGTGGAGGGATTGCGATTCTCCGAAAAAATAATCAGACTGATGGAAATGACCGTCAGTGTGGAGAAAATACTGATGACCGTTCCTTCATTTCTGCCGATGGAATTAAACAATCCAAAATAATATATCACAAAAACCATAGCCGCAATTAACACAGCCAGTAAGCTTCGCCTCATAATTTACCTCATTTCCAATGCACTGCATTTGACAGTATTCTTCATTATATTGTACATGAGCACCTTAATTCTTCCCACTTTTTTGTTAGGATTTATGAAGAAAAAAAGAATCCAGGGGAAAACTCAAAACAAAACCGGATAAAGCCGGATTGACACTTACTTTTTTTCATGAGAAAATAAACTAACGAACGTTAGGTAGGTGATTAATATTGGGTATGGAGGATATCCGAAAGGCTGCTCTTTGTCAATTTGCCGCCAATGGGTATGAGGGAGCGTCCTTGAGTAGTATTGCTGCTGAGGTCGGTATTCGAAAACCGTCTATATATGCGCATTATCAAAGCAAGGAGGATCTGTTTCTACAGGTAGCGAGGTACGCTTTTCAAGAGCAGAATTTACGTATTTTTGAATACTTTTCGGAACGCAGAGATCAGTCGCTGGAGCATACGCTGCATGACTTCCTGTTTTGGATGGGACAGGAATATGAGAGCAACAATACAGCCAAGTTTATGCTTCGTTTTTCCTTCTTACCGCCTGTGTCCTTGTATACCGAGGTGCTGGATATTGTTAATCCTTTTCTGGAAAATATGGAGCGAAAATTAACTCGCATCCTGCGGAATGCACGAGATAGGGAACCCTTTGGACATATGGAGCCAGTGGATGTGGCTTTATCCTTCATAACACTGCTGGACGGAATCATGGTGGAACTGCTCTATAGTGGGAGCCTGAACTACCACCGAAGATTGAAAGCTGCATGGCCTATTTTTTGGCGCGGGATTACGTTAACCCCGCCTCATGAAGCGTGAAGGAACAAGAACGTAACGGGTGATTAATTTACAACTAATCTATATTTAAAGGGGAACGCTCATCATGAATCGCAGCTGGATTTATGTTTTTATAGGTGGCCTTATTGAGGTCGTATGGGTCTCGGGTCTGAAGCACGCAGATTCCGCACTCGCCTGGATTGTAACCGTGCTGGCTATGATAGCCAGCTTTTATTTGATCATGAAAGCGGCCAGCCGTTTGCCTGTAGGCACGGTGTACGCTGTATTTACCGGACTTGGAACAGGTGGGACGGTTGTAGGTGAAATGCTGCTGTTCGGGGAACCGTTTCAATGGTCCAAAACACTGTTAATCGCTCTTTTGCTGGCAGGGGTGGTCGGCCTGAAATTGGTTACTGACCGTGATGCTCAGGAAGGGAGTGGCGCATAATGGCTTGGATTGCATTGGTTATCGCGGGATGCTCGGAAGTTTTTGGAGTCATCGGTATGAAGGGAGTTACGATCGGCAAGGGCTGGAAGGCATTCATGCTCATGGTTCTATCTTTTGTCATTAGCTTCTCGCTGCTCAGCTACGCCATGAAGAGTTTGCCTATGGGAACTTCCTACGCGGTGTGGACAGGCATTGGAACGGTCGGCAGCACGATTACGGGCATGTTCTTGTACGGTGAGCAAAAAAGCGTATTGCGTGTGTTGTTTATCGCTATGATTCTTGCTGCAGCCCTGGGCTTAAAGCTGATTTCTTAAAGGAGTGATGCCTTGTGATTACCACCGTAACGCTTAACGCGGCTGTAGATAAAATCTACACGGTTGCAGGCTTCGGTCTGAATGCCGTCCACCGGATCGAGGGCGGCCTGACGGTGCCGGGCGGCAAAGGCGTCAATGCCGCCCGTGTCATTCGCACGCTGGGCGAGCCTGTGCGGGCGACCGGGTTTGCCGCCGGACACACCGGACGGCTGCTCATCGACGGGTTGAACGCGGAAGGCGTAAGCGCCGATTTCATCGAAACGGCGCACGGGGAAACCCGTCTCGCCATTACCGTGCTCGACCCGTCCACGCGCACGCAGACCGAGCTGATCGAAAGCGGCCCGACTATCGGGCCGTCTGAGCTGGCCGCGCTGCGGCGCAAAATCACGACCCTTGCCGCGGACTCGGCTTGGGTCGTGTTCTCGGGTAGCCTGCCTCCGGGCTGCCCGCCGGATCTGTACGCCGAGCTGTGCACGCTGGCGAAGGCGCGCGGTGCGCGAGTGGCGCTGGACGCGAGCGGTGAGGCCTTGCGCCTGGGGCTGCGCGGAAGGCCCGACCTCGTGAAGCCTAACGAGGACGAGGCCGCCCGCTTCGCCGGCATCGAGGACGCGCGCCCGGATGCCGCTGAAGCGGCGGCAGCGCAGCTGCTTGAGGCCGGAGCGCAGCTGGCCGTCATCTCGCTCGGCGCGCGCGGGGCGCTGGCGGTGACGCGCGATGCGCGCTACCGCGTGAGCCTGCCGAACGCGGACATTGTCAGCGCGCTCGGCAGCGGTGACGCCATGGTCGCCGGGCTGGTCACCGGCGCGGCTGCGGGGCTGGAGCTCCCGGCCATGCTACGGCGGGGGGCGGCCTGCGGCACGGCGGCGGCTTTGCACGCCATGGCCGGAAAGATTGAGCTCCAGGACGTGCAACGTCTGGAGCAGAGCATTACAGTGACGCTGTTGTAATCGGCGTCACTTTTTTTCATGCAATCCAATATTCGTTTGTTCGAAGTTGCGAATGTTTGATGCTCGAAATGTCCTGTTCTCCGACTGACTTACAGCAAAACCCTGTTTTCCAGTATATTTTTCATACAAATATGCGACTTCGAAGGGCCTAATTTCACCAGTGAATCCTGAAACTCTGCAATTTCCTCTACCGACGCGGTTTGTACCTTGATGAGATAATTAAATTCCCCGCTGATGCGAAATAAATCGGTGACCTCCTTCGCTTCTCTACAAAAATCGACCAGCTCCTGGCAATACTCTGTCTTTAATAGAATAAACGTGGTCGTCCCACGATTCAGCTCCCGTAAATTAAATACGGTGCTATACCCGGAAATAATTCCTCGTTCCTCCAGCTTCATCATTCTTTCTTTAACGGAAGGTTGAGACATCGAGATTTCTTTACTGATCTGGGAAATAGATATCCGGGCGTCATGCTGAAGCAACTGCATAATTTTGTGGTCAATATCGTCTATGTGATGATGCATATCAAGCACCTCCTGTTTTAATTTTAAAAAATAATGTTTTTTGTGCGAATTAACTTTTATTTAATAACTAATATAGGCTGAAATCCTCACTTTTCATATATATGAACCTTATTATTATCCATATAATAAGGTAAACTTATTTATAAGGGGAGATTTTGAATGAGCGTGAAGGGTCTTGCACATGTGGCGATTCAAGCCCAGGATTATCAAGCAACCATTGCATTCTATACTGAGGTATTGGGTTTTAAAAGAGGACATCATTGGAGTCTGCCGTCTTTTCAAATTCGGGAAGCTTCCATGCTCATTTCACCGGATCAAAGAACCTGTCTTGAGATTTTTGATAACGACGCAGTCATTCCTGCTCAAGGAAAAAAAGCTTCCTCCGAGGATGAAATTGCCCACGGTGCTTTGCTGCACTTCGCATTTTATGTGGATGATGTAAACGAAATATACCAAAAAGCCCTTGCTCATGGAGCAAGAACCTTTGTAGAACCGGATCAGCTCACGCTTGGTGAACCCCCTCTGGTGGTAAAAAACGCTGTGATCTACAGCCCCAATGGCGAGGTTATCGAATTTATCGAGGATGTAGATTTTGATATGTCTTATTCCAACAAAAAATAGTCAGCATCGTTATAAGCTCATGATTTCAAATTTACTGAAAAGTCCGCTTCCCTAGGAAGTGGGCTTTTTCATATTTCACTTAACCCTGATCTATGATCAATCTGCAAGAATTAAAACGATTTTAATCAAGGACCGATATATTGATGAGCTACTTTTTTCACCAACATGGATGGTCACGAAATTATATTTAATATTAAGCTATGCAAAGG
This sequence comes from Paenibacillus sp. 23TSA30-6, assembly GCF_014858585.1. Lineage (NCBI taxonomy): Bacteria > Bacillati > Bacillota > Bacilli > Caryophanales > Paenibacillaceae > Paenibacillus > Paenibacillus sp. 23TSA30-6. The sequence goes on from NZ_SLTL01000013.1 coordinate 84,884, forward strand.
AGTAGATTACCATCTAAATTGATTTCAATGTGTATTGGTTTCATTTTAGCTCCGAACTGCTGATGCCGTTCTTCAGCTTGCTTGGACTGGTATTCATCTATTTTGGATTCAGAACGATCCGCCACCATCGCTACCGCAAACGCCATTGGGTTCGTACCAAGGGGCAAATCGTGGATGCGCATATCGAAGTCGACGTTGATGTCGTTCCCTTTGACCGTGATGATCCGGTAGATACCAGCTACACCCGCCGATTGAAAGTACGCTTCTACACCACTTCAGGTGAAGTCGTAGAATTCTGGAATCCTTATAGCACCAATCTGAGCTTCAACCGGATTGGCAGAAAGATTAACGTATTATACAATCCGGCAAATCCCCGGGATGCCCTAATCGCAGGCGGTGTAAATGGTGCAGGCTGCCTTGCCGTTATGCTGTTTCTGATCGGTGTTCCCTTCGCTTTAAGCGGGGTATTCGCTTTACTGAAGTTTTTCTTGTAACAAGGTTTGGATCATATGCTGTTCATAAAATTTACCGCCATATAAATAGCCAAACCTAAAATAATCAAGGCTGATATTTCATTAAGCACAGTGCCGAATCTTCCTTCTAAATCCATACGCCCTACGAGACGCCCCCAACTGCGAGCCCGATCAGGACCGTGTCACAGACTCCCGCCGTAATAACGGCAGGCAATGCATTACGAAACCGGGACTGCGATGCCCCCTGATTGAACACAAATACATTTTGTACCCCCAAGGGCAGAATCAGCCCTACTGCCAATAAAACGGCATGGATAATAGCCTCTAGCATGAATATATTCCCCCAAATTCATTCCATCATATTCTCTCTGGTATTTTCTCTCTTAAATAGTTCTCGAACAAAGAGCTTGTACGTTCCTAATCCTCCTGTGTTTCCTTTAAGTTTTTCACGTTCTGCGTGTTCTGTTGTACGCTATGCTTCAACTGCTCTATAGCAAGCTGGTAATCCTGCGGATTATTCATGTTAAATGTGGCCTTATGCCATATGTCTTCACTCACCCCCGGCAAATCCTCTATCTTCGCATAACGAACGTTCAGCTTGTCTAACCAATCAGTGAGACGAAGTCGTCCACTGCGCAAACATTCCTCGGCAGACGGCAGCACACTCTGATGGTACACAGCCAGCAACGGGTGTATACGTCCGTCCACAGAAGAGATTACAGCTTGCAATGCTGGTTCTGTCGTCCCTTGCAACTCCGCCCACTTCTCAGTTACAGCGAGCAGGACATGCAGCACCTCTGGCTGTACAAAAGGCATATCACAAGCGATAACGATGCCCCACTCCGTTCCAGAAGCAGACAACCCTGCATGGATGCCGCTCAAAGGTCCCATGCCCGGGTATACATCAGGTACATTCTCCAAACCAATCGTCCCATACCCCTGCCCGTCACGAGTGACGACAATAACCCGCTCGGTCACCTGCTCTAAAGCGGCAGCCGTCCGTTCAAGCATAGTAGCTCCCTGGATCTCAAGCAGGGCCTTATCCTGTCCCATTCGACTGGAACGTCCTCCAGCGACAATAATACCAGTCACCTTCACGACCACATCCCCTTTTCTCAATGAAATAAGTTCATAAAATAACCCCTTGAACTATTGGACAAAATTTAATATTACATAATTGTTAATTTATTGGTTTGTTAACCCTTTCAACACATGATACATTGGATAGAGAACCTTCCCATAGATCGGCATCCTATGCTTTATTCTCTACCGGGCTAAGAAAGGAATGGCTTGTCTTGCAAAATAGAGAAATTCAAGAGACTCCTCTATACTCCTTAAAGCTGTACAATTTTTTTCTGTATGGAGCCATGGTCATTTTCTCCAGCTTCTTCCCGTTGTATCTGCAAGAGATCGGCATGGACAAGCTTGAGATTGGGAGCCTGATGGCGATTGGGCCTTTTGTATCGGTATTCGCAAATCCCTTCTGGGGCTATACCAGTGACCGGAGTCGTAACCTTCGGCGTATTTTACTGTTTATGATTGCAGGTACATTACTGCTGTTGCAAGCTTTATTTCATGTCCATACGTATGTCATGATTTATGTGTCGATGATTGGCTTTTATTTCTTCCAAAGTCCTTTGTTTGCCCAAAGTAACAGTCTCATTCTCAGCTACATTGAAGGCACGGACCGAAAATTCGGCTCCTTCCGCATCTGGGGCTCCTTCGGCTGGGCTGTGACGGCGGCCGTCGCCGGCCTGATCATTGACCAAACGGGAGTATTCAGCATATCCAACATCTTTACGGTGCTGCTTCTGGCTGCCCTGATCTGTACCCTGGCGATTCCACCGCTGAAAAGCACTGTTGAAACGGCAACCATTCATTTGCGTGGCTTTGGCAGCATTTTAATGAACGGATACTTTATATCTTTCATTTTGCTGGGGATCTTGGTATCCATTCCGAATTCGATCAACAGCGCCTTTATGTCCCTGTATATCACCGAACTGGGCGGGTCCAAGCTGATGCTGGGTTTCGCTGTCTTTATGTCATCGGTATTCGAAATCATTGTCTTTTTGCTGTTTGATCGCTTTTTGAAGAAAAAAATGACGGTTATGGTCGGCTGTCTGGCCCTCGTTAGTTTGCTGTTTGCTCTACGTTGGGAGCTAATGGCTTTGGCCACAGACCCGATTCAGATCGTGTTCATTCAGGCACTTCATTGCGTCACCTTCGGTGGTTATTTTTATGTAGGCACCCAGTTGACCGTCCTGTTCACACCGATAGCTTACCGCTCATCCGGGCAGGCCGTATATACGTTGACGTGGAGCGGGATATCTGGCATTGTAGCAGGCTTTGCAGGAGGCTGGCTGTTCCAGAATTTCGGTGGTGAAATGATGTACAACGCAGGCGTTTTCTTCGCCTTGCTCGGCTTTGCGGGATTCACCATCATGTGGTATATGCTGTACAAGAACGGTTATCAGCCCTTTCATGCCGACGACCACAAACGAGCAGAAGAAGCCCCTTAAAAACATCCGTGGGACGTGACACCCTTTTTTTCACTTGCTTGCCCGTTACGAACAGGGAGGGAATGTCTAAATATCGCCAATTATCATTACATATAGAGCCCGTGAGCGTAAAGTAAAGGAGTCTGCCGATGGCAGACTCCTTTTTTGACTTGGTCGCACGAGGCTACCATCCGTCCCACGCTGTCCAATAACTATTGCTTGGACAATTGGAAAGAGCTCTTCAGTGATACTACACGGTTGAATACAGGCTCACCCGGCTTGGAAAGCTTCGGATCGACACTGAAATAACCATGACGGAAAAATTGGAACTTGTCCTGCGGTCGTGCTTCCTTCATATTCGGCTCGACAAAACCGTGAGCAATTTCGAGAGAGTTCGGATTCAATTGGTCAAGGAAGGTTTTTTCCGTTCCATCCTCTTCAATCGCTTCCGGGTCCTCTGCATTAATCAAAGGTTCATACAGGCGGAATTCAGCAGGAACGGCCTGAGTAGCCTCCACCCAATGGATTGTACCTTTCACTTTACGTCCGGTAAAGCCGGATCCGCTCTTGGTTTCTATATCATAGGTACAATGGATTTCCGTTACATGACCGTCGGCATCCTTAATGACATCGTTACATTTGATGAAATAAGCATGCTTGAGACGTACTTCATTGCCAGGGAACAGGCGGAAGTATTTGCTCGGCGGATTCTCCATGAAATCCTCACGCTCGATATAAATCTCACGTGAAAACGGAATTTGGCGTGTGCCCAGCTCCGGATTTTCCGTGTTGTTTTCCGCTTCCAGCATTTCAACCTGTCCTTCAGGATAGTTCGTAATGACCACCTTCAACGGATCAATGACCGCCATTGTACGAGGTGCCTGTAGCTTCAAGTCCTCACGTGCAAAATGCTCCAGCACTTGCAGGTCGATCACGCCGTAGGCTTTGGAAATACCCGTCTCATATACAAAGCTGCGGATCGCTTCCGGCGTATAGCCACGGCGGCGCAAGCCGGAAATCGTCGGCATACGCGGATCATCCCAGCCGTCTACATGCTTCTCATCTACCAGAAGCTTGAGCTTGCGTTTGCTGGTTACGGTTTGAGCCAGGTTCAGCCGTCCAAATTCATATTGGTGCGGTACCTTTTCCATCTCGCATTCAGCTACAACCCAATCGTACAGCGGCCGCTGATCCTCAAACTCCAGCGAACAGAGCGAGTGCGTTACACCCTCGATGGCATCCTCCAGCGGATGAGCGTAGGAATACATCGGGTAAATGCACCATTTATCACCCGTGTTGTGATGCTCGGTATGCGAAATACGGTAAATTACCGGATCACGCAAATTAATGTTCGGCGAAGCCATATCAATTTTGGCACGCAGCACCTTTTCACCGTTCTGGTATTTTCCTGCACGCATTTCTTCAAACAGCTTGAAATTTTCCTCCACGCTGCGGTCGCGGTATGGACTGTTTTGCCCCGGTTCGGTCAGTGTGCCACGAGTTTCGCGGATTTGGTCCGCGCTTTGATCGTCCACGTAGGCTTTACCCTTCTGGATCAGCAAAACAGCGCGCTTGTACATTTCGTCAAAATAGTTGGAGGCAAAATGTTTTTCCTCCCATTCGTAACCCAGCCACTTCACGTCCTCCTGAATGGAGTTTACGTATTCCGTGTCTTCCTTCGCCGGATTCGTATCGTCAAAACGCAGGTTAGTGCGTCCTCCGAATTCATCACCCAACGAGAAATTGATCCAGATGGCTTTGGCATGTCCAATGTGTAAATATCCGTTCGGCTCCGGTGGAAAGCGTGTAACAACTTCCTTTACCTTACCAGTACGTAAGTCCTCTTCAATGACACTCTTAATAAAATTGGGGGGAGTGATCGGCTTCTCCACGCTAATCAACCTTTCTTCCGTGTAATCTGTACAAAATCTGTTCCCTTAAATATACCCTTTCACACCGCATAACTCAATAAAATGAAAAACCTTATGCCCTCTTCAGCCCAAAAAGTAACAAGTTATGAAAAAGAGTTAACATTTCTGACAAATAAATTCGTTATAGTGTATATATCTTTTATTTTACCCGGAAAAGGAGAACCCGCCTGTGTTTAAGCTACTCATCGTGATCCTGCTGTCCATGCTGTTGTCCTCCTCCGGTATGATTTCCGGTCATCCTTCACCGGACCCGGTGCCTGAACCCATACAATCTCGTCCGTTAGCCGTCGCTCCTGAAGACTCATCCGTCAAATTGTATGTTATGGAGCCTTCCCAGGGACTATTCCGTACAGCTACGCTGGAAATCGGCCAGCAGCGACGTGCATTCGCATGGTCAGGCTCGGCAGATATCGCCACCGCACCGCAGTTGTACTATACGGATGTAAACGGCGATGGTGTTCGCGAAGCGGTGGTCATACTGACCCTCGCCTCAGGCACAGGTGTCGAATTGCAGGAGCTTCATATCGTCAACGCACAGACCATGGACGAATATCCGGTTGAATCGGCGGCAGATGCTGTGTCCCGGCGCGTCCACAGCAGTGTGGAGCTGCGTGACCACAACCAACAGGTGCATATTGCAGTCACGATTGATGGCATCACACACACGCTCGACCCAAAAGCATCTGCGTTTTACGATGATCCAGCCCATTTTACAGACCACCTCGATTTCAGCTCTGTCGTCATGTATGATGCCGAACAACGTCCTCTGCACGCCACCGTATCCGGCAGCGTATCCCCAACCGAATTTGTAGGGGATTTGGAGCTGAAGTATGTATATGAGCATGGACGGTTCCGGGTGGGACCTATTGAGTTTGCAGCTTCCTCTCCGTTTTGACGACTCTCTCAGAATAAGGTAGCATGGGATTAAATGCTAGACTGGCTGGTTTAGCGATTTTCCGAGTGAAAGAGGGGATCAATCATGTTTACATACGCGTTGGACGAACGCACAGTCCTTCGTCCGCTCACCAAAGAGCATGTGCAGCCTCTGTTTGAGCTGATCGAAATGTCCCGTGACCGCCTGCGTCAGTGGCTTCCATGGGTGGATTCCACCACGGAAATCAGCCACACAGAGCAGTTTGTGCAAAGCGCCTTGAAGCAAGCCGCAGAGAACGGGAGCGTGACCGCAGGAATCTGGCTGGATAATGAGTTGGCTGGCATCATCAGCTACCATGAAATCAATTGGACTCACCGTTCGGTCAGTATTGGATACTGGCTTGGACACGGTTACGAAGGACAAGGTCTCATGACCAGCGCATGCCGCGTTTTCATCGAATATGCGCTGATTGAGCTGGACCTGCACCGGATCGAAATCCGTTGCGCCACCACCAACCGCCGTAGCCGGGGTATCCCGGAACGTCTGGGCTTCGTGCTCGAAGGCATTATCCGCGAAGCGGAACTGCTGCCCGACGGCTATATGAACCATGCTGTGTACGGCATGCTCCAGAGCGAGTGGAAACAGCTTCGGTAACCTTGCACCATAAAACAGCGCCGCAACCCGTTTAGGGTCTGCGGCGCTGTTCCTTATGAACGGCTTATAGAAGGCTTATAAGAAGCTGATTGCGCTATAGAATCCATGTCTATTTCAAGAAAGAAGCCATTAACACATCGTCCACGAATTGGCCCGCTATGTAAAACTCCTCATGCAAACGTCCTTCAATCGAGAATCCGCATTTTTCATAAAACATAAGGGCCTCCGTGTTGCACGAGAGTACCCGCAAGCTTAATTTGCGAATGCCCTCAGCGGCTGCAATATCCTTCATGGCACTCATAAGCGCTGTCCCAATACCTTTGCGGTGATAGGCTGGGTGCACGGCTATATTTATTTCCAACACATGACAATTACTAGCCAATAGCGTTGGAGAACGAAATCCGATATAACCGCAGAGCACTCCCTGTTCGATAGCGACCAGTTGAGAGCCCGGAGGCGTATTGCGCAAAAACTCCCCACGCGACTTCCATGACAGCGAGGCGGGGGCCGTTCGTTCATTCCATACCAATTCATCCAGCGCAATCAGATCAGGAGCATCCTTCATCTCCGAATGACGTATCGTCAGGGGTTGACTTGTAAGCAATTTCTTTCAATCCTTCCTGTGAAGGCATTCCTGAAGTATAGGCAGCAACCATTCGTCATTTATTGTACCATAATCACGGGCTTGTCACAGTCTTTATTAGGACTTAAGAACTGGAAACGTCTGCCTTGGACGTAGTAGTCTCAAAAGCATCCTCTTCACAGCGGGAACGGTTCAATCCGCTATGCAGAATAAAGAACAGGATGGACAAAACCGCCACGCCCGCTGCCAGCCAAAGTGTGGGTGGCAGACCTCCGCCATCATATAGCCTCCCCATAATATAAGGCCCCATCACCCGTCCGGCAGCGCCAATCCCCCCGACTAACCCGATGTAAAAGGGTGCTCCCCGACCTCCGTGGTCGGACAAAAATGCCGGAACCGCTGGCGCGATCAGCATCTCTCCCAGGGTTGCCAAAACCATGGCGAATATCATCCCCGTATAGTTCTGTGTGCCTAGCATGACGATATAGGCTACCAAATAAAATCCTCCGGCCCACGTCATTTGAGCCGAAGCATGCCGGGCATAAAGACGCTTGAGCCAGAAAATAATCGGCTGTGCAGCAAAAATAAGCACACCGTTCAGTGTCCATAGCAGCCCGTACATCGTTTTAGGCAAGCCCTGCTCAATAATATACGGGGACACTCCCGTATTCCAGATCGAATTACCGAACCATAAAAAGAGCGAGCCCAATCCGACGAAGAGATACAGCCTGGTATCACGGAAGAGCAGCCGCGCTGGTATTTCCTCTGTTCTTTTCTTCACGGACTTGCTGAGCTGAACTTCCCCCTCTTCCCGATCTACCCTGCTCAGATAGGACCAGAAAAATCCGGCAAATACCGCAGAGGTAATCCCGTTCATGACAAAGCTGAGCTGATAGGAGAGATCGGCCAGAACGCCGCTCAGTCCCGTTCCCAACGCCACCCCTATATTATTGGCAACATAGATAATGTTGAACAGCTCTCCACGGCGGTCAGCAAAGCGAAAACCTACAAATGCCTGAATCGCGGGCACAGATACGACATTAAAAAAGCCGATAAAGCCCATCATAATAACAAACGCAATCCAGTGACCGCTGGTAAACGGAAGCGTGAGAAGTCCCAACGCGTTCATTGCCAGCGAGCCGACAATCAGTTTTTTGGCCCCAATGCGGTGATAAAGGGCTCCTCCTAACACCTGACCAAAAATCCCGCCCAGAGACTGCACCAAAATCGCAATCCCCGCATCTCCCATACTGCGGTGCAGCTCGTCAAACACATACATGCTAACCAACGGCCACATTAGAGAGCTTCCGGCGGAATTAATCAGGCTGGCGACAAGAAACACTTTCACTTCTTTCGGATAAGAATCCAACCATTTCATATATTTTGTTTCTCCTTTAGCATCTGACACCATAACAACACATTATTTCATTGGCGCTTCACATTCACCACCGTTGAAAAGAAAGTAGCTCCCCGGCCCATATCCGATAGCCGATCAGAGGTCAACACATTAGCACGCTGTCTGCGTCCTTTACCTTCCCACCATAACCCTTGGCTAATCACTGTACCGGGCAACATCAGATCCGTGACTTTGGCTTTCAGCTCATACGTTCCCCGGTCGTTCCATACCGTAACCGGATCACCGTCCGCGATGTCTCTTGCCTGAGCATCCTCCGGGTGAATTTGCAGCAAAGGCTCCCGTTCCAGCCGCTGATGTTTGGGCAAATTCGCGAACGTTGAATTCAGAAAATTATGATTCGGCGGCGAAATAAACATCAGCGGAAACCGCTCGTCCGCTTGCGGTCGATGCTCTCCGTCGTATCCTTCGATCAGCGGCACATACGAAGGCATCGCGGGCAGACCCGCTTGCTTCATCTTTTCTGAATACAGCTCAATCTTGCCCGAAGGCGTAGTCAGACGATCCAGATAGGTAGCCTTTGGCGTCATGTCCAGTTTGACAAAAGGTGACTTTTTCAAGGCTTCCAAAGTCACACCGTTGAGATAAGGATTTGTCGGGTTATCAAGTGCACCCGCGATCATGTCCTCTTCGCTTTCCGTGAAAGCAGCCTCGTCAAAGCCCATAGCCTGTCCGAGCAGGCTAAACAGCTCATAGTTGCTTTTGCTTTCCCCAAGTGGAGCAATGACCGGCTCCTGCATCTGGATATAATGATGCCAATACGATTTATACAGGTCTGTGCCTTCAAAAGAAGACGCCGCAGGCAGTACAATATCTGCATAGCGGGCCGTATCGGTAAGGAACAGGTCGTGAACGACCGTGAACAGATCCTCCCGTTCAAACCCCTGCGTCACCCGATCGGCATCCGGTGCTACGATAACCGGATTGCTGCAGTACACGAGCAGCGCCTTGATCGGCTCGTCCTTCTGTAGCAGCGCTTCGCCGATTTGGTTCATGTTGATCACCCGGGCATCCGGGTTCTTACGCAGATCAGGACGTGCCAGATTGGCGCCGTTGAATTTGCCGTAAGCGCCGTTGGAACGCGATGCTCCCCCGCCGTGCTTCAGCCATTGCCCGGTGAGCGCAGGCAAGCATGTAACCGCGCGTACATTCATACCGCCATTATCGTGATGCTGAAGTCCGTTGCCAATGTTGATATACGCCGCTCGCGCCTGCCCGTACATCTCCGCCAGACGGATAATATCTGCTTCCGGCACGCCTGTAATGCGTGAGACCCGCTGCGGGGTATATGCCTTCACATGCTCGCGCAGTTCCTCATGACCGACCGTATAGCGACGCAAAAATTCATCGTCCGTCAGCCCTTGCTGGAACAGTACGTGCATGACACCCAGCGCGAGCGCGGTATCTGTTCCCGGGTATAGCGGAATGAACCAATCCGCCCATTGCGCTGTCCGGTTACGGTGAACATCAATGACAATTACCTTGGCACCTTTTTTACGTGCCTTCTCAGCCAATACCACCTGATGCATATTGGTGCTGATGACATTTCCTCCCCATACAATAATGAGGTCAGCATCCTCTGTATCCTCCGGACTGGTGCCGCCCTTAAAACCCATGACGGATGCCCAGCCTTCATTCCCAGCCACGCTGCAAATCGTCTGGTCCAGTTGGCTTGAACCCAGCGCATTAAAAAAACGGCGATCCATCCCATCCACACTCAACACGCCCATATTGCCATAAAAGCTGTAGGGGAGAATAGATTCCGGGCCGTCCGTGCGAATCAGTTCCTTGAAGCGGCCTGTAATGGTATCGACTGCCTCCTCCCAGCTAATTCGTTCGAACTTCCCTTGCCCCTTGGAACCTACACGCTTTAACGGATAGAGCAGCCGTTCGGGGTCATACACTCGCTCCGTCATATTGCGAACTTTGTTGCAAATGGCCCCTTTTGTAATGGGATGATCCGGATTACCGGTCACCTTGACGATCTTTCCATCTTCCTTGTGGAGCAGGAGCCCGCACGTATCCGGGCAATCCAGCGGACATACAGCCGGAAAAACACCGTCCGTACGCTCCGTCGTTCGCTGCCCCCTTTGCAAGTCTTGCTGAAGCACAGCCTCAGGAGGCGCGCTGTTGCGATGATCCATGGTGTTGATGCTCCTTTCCGTTACCATTTCCAAAAATTACACTGTTCTTATCATATATACAGCTATGTCCTATGGCAAGAGAAGGATTTTGCCAACCCAAATACGTCCAAAAGATCAAAAAAATCCGCTTGCTGCTCACAGCAAAACGGATTTCTAATATTCTATATTATATTTTGATCATACCTGTTTCATTATTGAATGCCAAGGGTAAAAGAGATCAAGGCATTATGGACGAGAGCACACTCATCCTCCATGCCAAATCATGGACCACTCCCAAAAAAATCCGCCATGACAGGTTTCGTTCCCCCGGACCTGCCATGGCGGATTTGCTTTGTTCCCATTTTCTAAGCCCAGCTTAATCAGGCATGGTCACTCAACGGAGTTGTTGCAGTAGACGAGGGTGCCTGAGATGAATCATTCACAGGATGCACAGCGGTATGAGGCTTTTTCAAATACGCCAACCAGTAAGCCCCAGCTACAAACAGGCTTCCTCCCACCAAATTCCCCAGCCAAACTGGAATGAAGTTCATGATATAATCTGCCCATGAAAAATGACCTGCGAAAATAGCCGCCGGAATCAGAAACATGTTGGCAACAACGTGCTGGAATCCGATAGCTACAAAGGCCATTGTCGGGAACCAGATCCCTATAATTTTGCCGCCGATCGAATCCGTACTATACGCCAACCATACAGCCAACGCTACCAGCCAGTTACATCCAATACCGGATATAAACGATTGCAAAAAGCTTTCATGCAGCTTGTGTCCCGCCATATCCACCACTTTGTCCAAATAAGGCCCTGTTTCGGTCAGGCCCAGCACATGACCAAAGAAAAAAGCAACAAACAACGCACCCGCAAAATTACTTAGCGTAATAATCGCCAAATTACGGAACATTGCCCCGGTCTTGATCCGTCCTGCCCATCTCGCCAGTGGCACAGCCATCATATTACCAGTCAGCAACTCTCCGCCGCCGATCAATACCAATACCAGACCTACAGGGAACACGGCTGCTCCAATAAAGGTAGCGATACTTCCCCATTCTTTGGGTGCGCTTGCGATAACACGTATATCCAGCAAAAAACCAAGCGCAATAAATGCACCTGCCAAAAATCCCAATACCACCGCCACAGTCCATGGATTGTTCGCTTTGGCCACTCCTGTTTCTACCGTCTTTTCGGCAATTTGCCCCGGTTTATAACTTGCCATATATTCCGCTCCTTTAACATCTTTTCACTCGAATGTTCTCTCTCATATTTTATTTAAAATCAGTGATTTTGTTTGTGAAAAAAATCACTTTATTAAATATTAAAAAAACAGCCCTTGGGTAAAGGACTGTTTTTCATGTATTATTACGTCTACTGCGCTACTATGCGCTTTATATTTAGTTGTATTCTTCCTTTTCAACTGCTCTCAAGAACCAAATAACTCCACCGAGGCCTCCCAGCGCCACGACTACAAGAAAAAGGATATAAAACAAACCCATAAGCTACTTACCCCCTAATCCTTATGCTACTCTATATTGTACTATAAGGATTCGTCCATTCATCTCAGATTGTTGACAAACTTATGAACAATGTCACAGACAAAATGAATTATACGGTAACTGGCTTCCGTTCAGACATGAGCGGCAAGGCTTGCAAACCGGCTGCATTCAGGAAATTCCAAGGCTTGTTATAATGCGGCTGGAAGAAGAAATCGACAAAGGCCAGTTGATCAATGGTCATATGATTCTGAATGGCTACGGATAGCGTGTTAATGGATTGCGTCAAATCCACCTTCGACATAATTTGTGCCCCAACAATTCTCCGTGTCTCCTGCTCATATACAACTTTCAGCAGTACCTTTTCGGAGGTTGGCATAAATTCAGGTCGGTAGCTGTCCTCAATGGTAACAGCCTCTACAGCCATACCTTCGTCCGTTGCTGCCGCTTCTGTCATACCTGTTCCTGCAATATTATCTTCATAAATTTTAATACCCGAGGTTCCCTGTGTTCCCATATAAGCAATGGTCGGTTGTACCAAATTGCGTGCCACCAGCGTACCCATACGAACAGCGTTGGTTGCCAATGGAATATAAGCTGATTTGCCTGTCGGGTTGTAGTGGATTGCACAGCTATCACCTGCAGCAAATACGTCCGGGCAACTGCTTTGCATATAATTGTTCACAATGATCGCGCCGTTGGGCAGCATGTCTACCTGACCTTTAAGCAGATCCGTTTGAGGACGGAAGCCGATACAGAGAATAACAAGCTCTGTTTCATATTCTCCTTTAGATGTCACCACTTTATTCACCTTACCGTTACTTCCTTCAAAACGGCTCACTGTTTCTCCCAGCACCAGCTTGATGCCATGCTTCTTCAAGGAATTTTCAATCCGGTCTGTATATTCCGGGTCCAAATATTTATTCAAAATACGATCAGCGCTGTCGATCAGCGTTACGTTCTTGCCGTTCATTTGAAAAGCTTCCACCAGTTCAACACCGATATATCCGGCACCGACAACCGTAATGTTCTGTACATGCTTGGCTTTCTCAATGATGTCATTGGAATGATTATAGTTTTTGCAGAGCAAGATATGATCAAGCTCAATACCTTCCAGCTTCGGAATAATAGGCCACGAGCCCGTAGTTACAATTAATTTATCAAAGGTGTCCGTAAATTCTTCTCCTGTTTGGAGATTGCGTGCTTGCAGCGTTTTGCCTGCTGTATCGACATTCGTTACCTCATGAAGCATCTTGGTCACGACACCCAGCTCAGCCAGTTCATTCGGGGAAGAATAAAACAATCCGTGCGGATCTTTGACGACACCACCTACGTACAGAGCAATACCACAGGATAAAAACGAAATATTGTCATTACGCTCGTAAACGGTAATTTCTGCATCTGGATAACATTTGGCTGTGTTGACGATGGCTGCCGTACCTGCGTGTGTACATCCGATAACTGCTACTTTCATGTTGAATTCCTCCTTGGTGTGTGGGCATACAATGTATAATAATTGTGAATTGTTTCACGTAACTGTGTTATTGATTGTGATTTATTTCACTTCATGCGCTTATTATAATGTGACATTTTTCACATTGCAATAGCTTTCTATGATATTCACAATTTGTCCACATTTTTAAAGTCAGGAAGATACAAAGTCAGCCGTTTGCTGAAACGACTCTTTGCTTCATTCAGTTTTTCCCGTACGGGGCTTGATTATGCCTTTTATCAGGCTTCCAAATGCTACTGCAACGATCAACCTAATGTGAAATGCAGACAATAAAAAAGGCCGAACCCCGGAAAAACACCGGAAATTCAACCTTATCTAAACGCATATTTCTGACTAAGCTGGAAGCTATTACAGGAGTTGCTCGATAGCCGCTTTCATCGCCTCTGGTGATTCCTTGGGTTCAAAGCGATTCACAGGCACACCTTCACGATCCACAATGAATTTCGTAAAATTCCATTGAATCGTGCCGTCTTCCTGCTCTCCAGGCTGCTGCTTTTTCAAATATTCAAACAGAGGTGCTGTATCCGGACCGTTAACGTCCACTTTAGCGAATACCGGGAAATTAACCCCGTAATTCAGTTGGCAAAATTCAGCCGCTTCCTCGCTGCTGCCCGGCTCCTGACCGCCAAATTGGTTACAAGGGAAGCCTAATACAACCAGTCCCCGATCCTTATATTCATCATATAGCTTTTGCAAATCCCCATATTGCGGGGTAAGTCCGCATTTGCTTGCGGTATTTGCGATGACCAGCACCTTACCGGTGTAGGTATCCAGAGGAACCTCCTGATTCGCTGGTGTTACGGCATGATGTGAATAGACAGACATATAGCATCCTCCTTTGTTTTGCTTGGTTTAAGTTTCATCACCTATTTTACCCAAAACGAAACGGACATGCCAACATCCCTCGACTTTAGCGAGACGCCACCACTTCGAGTCTGCGTTCTTCACGTTCTGAAGCGGACATCCTTGGACACGCAAAACAATACCGCTGGCCTCCACCTGTCTTGTAATATTGGCAGCAGGACGGTTTCATATATGCCTTCTCACCGGGACGGTAAGGGTTATCCAGCTCAACGAGACGAACCGTAAACGGGTTTCTTTTACGCCCGAATACCTCTCCCTCCAGCTCCCGTGTCACATAATCATAATCTTGTTCAAAATGCTCCACATCCTGTGGTTCGGTTAGCGATGGCTGTACTCTGTCCTTAAAATACAGCAAAGTCAGCGGGAACTGTCCCCACATCTGTCCAACAGATGCACCTCCTACCGAAGCCATCGCCTCCAGTATCGGTCTGATCTGCAAGCTGTAAAAGTCACGCAACACCTGCTGCGCCTGCCCGGATGAATGATGCTCGTCTTGCCTGATGTTGTCCAGCTCAGTTGTGTCGATGACCTGAAAGCTGATGGCGGGATATTTCCCTTGATAACAAATATGAAATCTGAGATTGGAAACCGACAGATCGAGACGGCGTTCACACAAAGACACCATAAAATGCTGAGCAAACACAAGACCACGCAGCTGGTTCACAAAATAAACGGCTGTGGTCAAGCCGTCTTCCGCACGCAGCAACTCACCATAATACTCCATCACAGAGCCAAGCTTATCCGGTTCAAGCCATTCTGCCACAGGCCCGGAGTATACCGCATCTTCTGGTGTGTCTGTCACTATTCGCGCCAATTGCTCAAGCTGATCATAATCCAGTGGTTTCATTAGGTCTCCTTTATCCTCTTGCCGCTACCTGTGGTCTGGCTTCACGCCGCTCGGAAACGGAGCCTACTAATTGATTCTCTTCCAGTTTCAATCCCTTTACGGCTTGGCTTACGGCTGGTTGTCCGGCCAAAGCATATGGAAGACACAGCGGTACACCCGTACGAGGATCTGTTACGATATCCGCTTCAATACCGAACACCTCGCGCAGCACGTCAGGGGACATGACCTCGGTTGGCGTTCCTACAGCCTCTGCCTTCCCTTTTTTGATCGCGATCATATGCTGGGCGTACCGGGCTGCATGGTTCAAATCATGCACGACCATGACAATGGTACGTTCGGCCGAAGTGTTCAAATACTCTAGCAAATGCAGCACTTCCAATTGATGCGCCATATCCAAAAAGGTAGTCGGTTCATCCAGAAACAAAATATCCGTATCCTGCGCAAGCGCCATGGCAATCCATGCACGCTGGCGCTGCCCGCCAGAAAGCTGGTCGATCGGGCGATCGTGGAACTCGCTCATTCCTGTCACCTGAATGGCCCACTCTACCATTTTACGATCATCTGCTTTCATAGAGCCAAAGCCTTTTTGATAGGGGAAACGTCCGTAAGATACCAGTTCCGTCACAGTCAATCCTTCCGGTGCAGTCGGATTTTGCGGCAAAATAGCCAACTGCTTCGCTACCTCCCGGGTGGATTGCTTATGAATGGATTTACCGTCGAGCAGAACGCTGCCGCCTTTAGGATTCATGATGCGAGCCATCGTCTTCAGAATGGTGGACTTGCCGGAGCCATTTGCGCCCACCAAGGCTGTGATTTTCCCTTGCGGTATTTCTACGTTCAGATCCTCCACAATCAACCGATCTTCATAAGCAATATCCAGATTAGCCGTTTTCAGACGAAACATTCGGAATCATTCCTTTCCCTTATCTAATATATAGTCACGGGCTTAACGCACGTTATTCATCAAAACTTCATCCTATCTTTATATAATAAAGATATTGATAATCATTATCAAGTGTTGATTGGCGCATTTCACTTTAGCATACGAATCATTTCACGGAAAATGACCCCGAAAATTCACAAAAAAAGACCACAGCTCCTCAAAGCTGTGATCTTCTAATATCCGGCAGACAACATCAAGACTGTACAGAACGTAGCCCAAATGCTTCAGCCATGAGACGTATGGATTTCAACTTGGCGTCAAAGTCATGAATAATACTTGCGACCATGATTTCCTGTGTATGATAAGCCTCACTCAATTGCTCAATTTGGTGCTTCACCTGCTCAGGCGAGCCCACCACCATGCGCTTGCGATTCTCGCGGATGCGCATCCGATCATATGGCGTATAAGGATACGTCAATGCCTTTTCTACGGAAGGTGTGCCAGCGGAGCGCATTCCCTGCTCCAGTAACACCAGAGACAAGTCCATGCTGGAAGCCAGGCGGTTCGCTTCTTCCTCGGTATCCGCACAGATAGCAAATACGGCAACAAGTGAACGCGGACGGTCACTATGCTGCGAAGGCTTAAAATGCTCCTGATACTCCTTCATGGCTCCTGTGCCGCCTTCGCCGTTGATGAACTGCGCAAATGCAAAACCCACGCCGCGTTCGGCTGCAAGCCCTGCACTGTCGCCGCTGGAGCCGAGCAGCCACATTTCCGGCACGGTTTCTACGAGCGGCATCGCCTGTAACGAGCCAAAACGATGCTCACTGCCTGTACTGTCATGCAGATAGGCCAGCAGATCATCCAGTTGCTCGGGGTACAGATCAACGCCGCCCCTGATTTTGCCCTCCTGCAAGGCTCTGGTGGCTATTGGCATTCCTCCCGGGGCCCGTCCCAAACCCAAATCCATACGCCCCGGGTATAACCCTTCCAGCACACGAAAGTTTTCCGCTACTTTATAAGCGCTGTAATGCGGCAGCATCACACCGCCCGAGCCGACGCGAATGGTTGAGGTACGGGCGGCCAGATGTGAAATTAGTACCTCCGGGCTGGACCCTGCAAGATTTGCGGCAGAATGATGCTCTGATACCCAAAAGCGATGATAACCCAAGCGTTCCGCCTCTATAGCAAGCTCAGCGGTCTTTTGTAACGCTTGCGCATGCGTCATGCCTTCCGATACCGGAGATTGGTCAAGAATGCTGAGTTTTATCATATAAAGTCTGACCTTTCTGTTTGGGAATAGGAATAGGCATTAATTATAGCACGCGAAGCCACAGTTACCCAAGAGGTGCCTTGATCGACCAGAAAGCTCTATTTTTCGTAGAGACTCTCTCTGGCTTTATCTGCTTCATAGAGGTGTGAACGTTTCTTAAAGAAATTGAACAGATGGGTGACGATAACCTTCAATACAGCATAGCCCGGAACCGCCAGTATAATCCCTACCACTCCAAACAGATTGCCTGCTGTCAGAATGACAAAGATAATCGTGATCGGATGCACCCGGAGAGACTTGCCCATAATTTGCGGAGAAATAAATTTACCCTCGATGAGCTGCACAACTGTCCATACGATGACCATCTTGAGCAGCATAACCGGAGATGTTACCAAAGCTACAATTAATGCAGGCGTAATGGCTATCACGGGTCCCAAATAAGGAACAACGCTCGTAAAGGAAGCAATGACGGCAAGCGTCAGAGAATAGTCCAGTCCGATGATCAAATAACCGATATACAACAGCGCCCCGATACAGAAGCTGACAATAATCTGCCCCCGGATATACGAGCTGACTTGATGGTTAATTTCACCCATTATATGGTCAGTTTCTTTACGCAGCATAGGCGGGAACATTTTCAGAATCGTCTGTGGCAGCTTGTGTCCATCTTTCAGCAAGTAAAATAAAATGAATGGAACCGTGGCAATAGAAAGCACAGTTTCCGTTAATGCGCCCAAGAAGCTCCCCACACCCGTCCATGCATTGTTGATGAAAGCAGATATCTTTTCCGAAGCCTTGGAGGCCAGCTCAGATGGATTAATTTGAATAGTATTCTGGAACTGATTCACAAAATTGCTGCCGATCAGCTTCTCGAATTGTCGTTGTACTTGTTCGCTATATGCAGGCCCATTTTGAATCAACCCCTGAATCTGATCACGTATCACTGGCACTACCGATGTAATCACGATGGTAATAATCCCTAAGATAAGCAAATAAAGCACAATAATGGAGTATATCCGTTTGACCTTATTGCGCTCCAGCATATCAACCAGCGGATTGAACAGATAGTACAAAACACCGGACAAAATGACAGGGAGAATGATCGTTTTCAGCAGCACAATAACGGGGGTAAATATATACGAAATTTTGGTGAGCACCAATACATTTAAACCGATGAGCAGCAGTACCAGCAGGAATAACACAAACTTGTTGTTCAGAAAAAACTTTTTGAATCGGTCTTTCCATGCCGGAGTTGTTTCCACATGACATTCCCCTTCTCTATAAGCAAATAAGTGTAATGATCCTTCATACAGATAAGATATATTTTTAGATCAAAATATACAAGGTTATACCCGAATAAACATAAAAGCAAACAAAGTTGTACAACTTCATACAAACTTTGCTTGCTTTGGGATTTTACGGAGTATCATTTGTCTTGGTAGCAGCAGAATCCGTCGTTGTGGTTACAGGCTTGTTTTCCTGTTCAAACAGGTTTTGTACAAAGCGCTTGAGCTTTCTCTGGTCCACACCCAACACCTGCGCCCCCTTAGCCGTTGTCTCTCGCACCAGCTCATTCGGTGGAATTTGCTGTTTCGCAATCGTCTTGGCATCGATATTAAAGCCCAATGAAGCCAATTGCAGCATTTCTGTTGTGCTCAGGTTCGTTTCAATATAAGGAGAAATGCTGTTTAAAATACTTGGCAGCTTAATCAGAGACGAGGTCGACTGAATTTTGCCACCCAGCTCGGTAATAAATTTACGTTGCCGCTCCGTACGCGTAAAATCGGAAGTGGCATCATGACGAAAACGCACATATTGCAAGGCCGTTTTACCGTCCATGTGCTGCATTCCCTTTTTCAGATCAATATCAAACTGGTGCTTATCTGCTTTGGAGGTGTAGTGCATATCCTTTTCGACATCCAGATCAATACCGCCCACAGAATCCACCAGCGCAATAAAGCCATTAAAATCCGTGTATACATAGTATTGGATCGGTATGCCGAGCAGGTCGCTCACCGTTTGTCTGGTCAGATCAGGCCCGCCGTAAGAAAATGCGGCATTCAATCGACTTTGCCCATGGCCCGGAATATCAACATACGTATCACGCAGGATGGACATGAGCGTAGCCTTCTTCGTGACCGGATCAACAGAAGCAACCATAACAGAGTCAGAACGTCCTGAATCCTCCCCGCGTGAATCGCCGCCCAGCAGCAAAATATTCACTCTCTCTTTTCCATCCCACTCCGGGGGAAGAGACACTTCTACAGGTTGTACATTCGTTGGGGACTGGCTTTGTGCTTGCGGCTTAAATTTCGAATCCTGACCGGTAGCGACCGAAATTTGATTTGTAAAATGATATATAGAGTAAGCATAATATCCGCCCACCAAAAGAACTGCCGCAGTCACAGAAATGCCCAGCCATTTTAATATTTTTCGCATATTTTCGAGTAACCTCGCTTTTATTCAACATCTTTCAGCTTATAAAAGCATACCCTCCCTGCAAGTTATCTGTCAATTTGCGTCGTCTGTTCAGCGTACACGATTGACCTGTGACTAATGGTAGTTTTCCTTGTCTGTCACGCTGTTATTCTTATGTTCTTGCGGCGCCAGGTTAGCATTGTCAGGAGTGTCCGCGTACCATGGATTAAGATGCACAAGCACCTCGTAAACCCTCGGCTCCTGCTTCATCACAGCCCCTTTGATCAGCCGGATAATATCATGTCCCTGCTGAATCGTCAGGGAGGCATCCACAGAAGCGCGGATATCCACAATAATGTAATGACCATGCTCACGGGCACGGATGCGGTCAATTCGCTGAACCTCGGCTACACTTAGGGCTGCTTCGGCATAGCTTTCGATTTCCTCGGTTGCAATCGCCTTTTCCATCAGTACATCTATGGATTCACGGCCCATCTCCCACGCCAGCCTCAGAACCAGCAATGCGACCACAAACCCGGCAATCGGGTCACCGTAGGATAAAATATGAATGCTCCAGTGCTCCCCGATCAAGCCCAAACCGATACCCAGTACAGCAGCAGCGGAGGCATATACATCCGCCAGATGATCCTTGGCCGTAGCAATGAGACCCTGGCTATTGGCTGCCCTTCCGATACGGATCGTATATATATACAGCCATTGCTTCCAGAGCAGGGAGATGATCGCCGCCACCAATGCCAGTATATGCTCCTTCGGCATCGGTTCAAACAGCGCCATAATAGAATGGTAGCCGATAAATATGCCGGCTGCGAACAAAATAACCGCCACCACGCTAGCTCCAATAACCTCTGCCTTGCCGTGACCATATGGATGATCCTCATCCGGCGGCAGACTCGATATACGCATCGCCCCCAGTGCCGTTGCCGAGGCGATTACGTCCCCGGCGTTATGCACACCGTCAGCAACCAGCACCTTGCTGCTGAACATGACGCCTGTAATGATCTTAATGCCGGTTAATAGGATGTTGCTGATCAGGCTGATCCACGCTGACACCATAGCGCGTTTGCCCATATCCTGTTCCTGCATGATGTATAACCTCCGTATCTATCTTGAAAGCAACTGTTAACCCCAAGTCAATCGTTACTTTCAAGGCAGCTAAGCTGCTGGTTTTCTTTAGTTGCTCAGCGCAGTAATGCTGCTTATGTCATCCTATGATGCTGCCGCATCGGCGGTATGGGTGGAGATTACAATAGCCCCGGAAGATGAGCCTCTCCGGGGCTATTATCATAACCATAGTTGAGCGTTCTATGAGAACACTCTTGCTTTATCTGGACCGTCCGCGACGGCCTCCCTGTCCTTGAGCTCCGTGCGGGCCGCCTTTGGCCTGTCCACCGCGACCACCTTGACCTCCGCGGGCGGAGCCGCCGCTGCTGCGGTCATATCCGCCGCGTTCGCTGCTTTGCCCTGCAGAACGGCCTTGGCCTCCGCGTGCGGAACCGCCGCTGCTGCGGTCATATCCGCTGCGTTCGCTGCTTTGCCCTGCGGAACGGCCTTGGCCCCCGCGCGCGGAACCGCCGCTACTGCGGTCTAATCCGCTGCGTTCGCTGCTTTGCCCTGCGGAACGGCCTTGGCCTCCGCGCGCGGAACCACCGCTGCTGCGGTCATACCCGCCGCGTTCGCTGCTGCTGCGGCTGGAGCGACGTTCGCCGCCTGCGGATGCAGCGCGCTCTTCGCGCGGCTGCTCCCGCTCGGTGCGGCCACGGCCTGCGCCGTCACGGCGACCCGCCTGTTCGCGGCCGCTGCCCCGGCGTCCGCCGCCGGAACCGTTGCCGCCGAAGGAACGGCGGTCGTTTCTGCCTGAGCGGCGTTCTCCGCCCTGCCGCTCAGCTGTATTGGCAGCAGATCTACGCTGCCCGCCGCCCTCGCTGCTGGTGAAGGTAACACCAGCAACCTTCTGGATGTTCCGAAGCTCTGGAACATCCCGTGGCGTGGCGAGCGTTACCGCCACACCTTTGCCTCCGGCACGGCCGGTACGCCCGATGCGGTGAATGTAGCTTTCGGCATCCTGCGGCATGTCATAGTTAAAGACATGCGTTACGCCTTCCACATCCAGGCCGCGTGCGGCTACATCGGTCGCTACGAGCAGTTGAAGCTTCGCTTCACGGAACGCCTTCATTACTTGCTCACGCTTGTTCTGGGACAAGTCCCCGTGCAGCTCGCCGCTCTGGAAGCCCATTTCTTGCAACTGCTCATTTAGCGCAGCAGCGCGGCGCTTCGTACGGCAGAAAATCACAGCCAAATACGGACGATCTGTATTCAGCATATCCACCAATGCCTGCTGCTTGTCCCGATCTGTCGTCTGTACAACGACCTGACGGATTTGGCTCACCGGAACGGAAGAAGCGGACTTCACTTTTACATCCACGGGTTCATTCATATATACACGAGCCAATTTGCGGATACCTGCTGGCATCGTAGCAGAGAACAGCATCGTCTGCCTCCGGTACGGAACTTCCTGAAGAATCGTCTCTACATCATTCAGGAAGCCCATGTGCAGCATTTGGTCGGCCTCATCCAGCACCAGCATTTTAACACCGCTCAAATCCAGTGTGCCGCGTCTCAGATGATCCAGCAGTCGTCCGGGTGTACCGATAATCAACTGTGCGCCGCCCTTCAGCTTGCGAAGCTGACGCTCTACATCCTGTCCTCCGTAAACAGCCAGCAACGACAAGCTTGGCTCCGTAGCCGCCAATAAGTTCGCTTCCTGTGTAATCTGGAGCGCCAGCTCACGCGTTGGAGCAATCACGAGCGCCTGCGGATGGCGCTTGTCCAGATTCATTTTTTGCAAAATCGGCAGTAAAAACGCAAGCGTTTTACCTGTTCCCGTATGCGCCTCGGCAATAACGTCCTGACCTTCCATCAACAGCGGAATAGACTCCTGCTGTACAGGTGTTGGTGCTGTAATTCCCTGCTCTTTCAAGGCGTCTACCCAATGCTGCTCTACGCCTAATGCTGAAAAATTCTTCAAGTGGTATTCACTTCCCTTATCTGTATTCAATATGTGTCACGTAAAATAGGTTCATGTGCCATATGACATCCATCGTTCCATAGTTCAGAATTCCCATTTTTGTATCGGTTCTCTTTCAACCCTTTTCAGGAAGGGAGCTTATCCGTTATCGTTGATTCTGTTCATGTAACCAAAACATACGGCCGCAATGCGGCTCAGGCCGTTCCATATATGACTTTCCTAGTATACGCGAATATGAACGGGTTTCCAAACCATTTTAATGAACAGTTGCAAAAGGTGAATTTAGTTGCCCTGTCATATATTATGATAGGAGAAATGCTTGAACAGGATACCCCCGATATGAATTATGTTTTCCAATCATGGAATCGCTTTTCTTTACCACATACTTGAAAAAATCCATTATACTAAACATCAGGAGGTTGAAACTTATGCATATTCAGATTCAAAACGTTGAAAAAAAAGAAAACGATTATCTCATTCATTACAAAGCCGGGGGCGCACTGCCGTTCGTTCCGCATGATATTGTTCTGATTCATGGCAAGCAGTATTTTATCGGCACGATTGTGGAGGTAGGGGCGGAACAGGCTCTTTTACGTATCAATCCGCAATATGAGAGCCAGTTGGCAGGCTCCATCGGGCTTGAACTGGCTTTCTCACCGACCGTCTCCATTCAAGGAGCAGATAAAATCGTGGAAAAGCTCGGATATTTCCCTCCCTTTCATTATGACCAAATTACAGCAGCAGATATCACAAAAGACCAGATAACATTAACGATTGAACTATCACCCGTTACCATACTGACACCCAAATCACCCGATCTGACTCCTTCGGCTGAGCAGCCTTCGCTTTCCACGTCTTCAACGGCAACTGTACCCCGTTACGCGGTGACTTTTACTTTTTTAGAGACAAAGGAACACGAGTTGACCGCTATGGAAACGGAAAATATCATTTTACAGCTTGATTTCCGTTATGAGGAGGCGGACATGGTCATTGATATTGATGCACTGACCGGACTGTCAGGCAGCTTCCTGTGCAGAGGCATCCGTGCGGAGATTGCAGAGTTGAATGAATAAACAGGAGTCTCGGGAGCTGACCGCAGAGCAAATTAACACACTCGACAATTGGGTAGATACCATTTCCTAATACGGTGATGGTGCTTCTGGAGGGGGGCGAGGTCAAAGAAGCTTTCTGTTTCTATAGAGAAAAGGTATCCGGGAATGACAAGCAGATAGATACCTGAAATCCCCCTTCGCACAACATGCCCTGAAGCAATTGCTGCAACATGAAGAATTCGGCGTGTCTGCCAAGCGGGAACTGTCAAGATAATCGACATCCAAAGGAGAATCAACCTACTCATGCGAGTCAAAATATTTATATTCATACTTATCATCGGGGTAATATGTGTTCCCGCCTATTTCATCATGAGCAGCTTCGGGTTATTTCAAAATGAAAAGGTACTTGTACAGTACAAGGTTGCCGTGGACGTGGAGGGTGAAAAGTATGATGCCTGGCCTGTCATCAGCAGCTTTACCGCTATAGACAAAAAAGGCGTCGACCGTCAGCTCTACTATCAGGCGAAAGGCGCCGGCTTGGAGTACCTGTTTCAGTTAGCCTATGGACAATATGAACTCAGGCCCTCCAAAGAAAATCCTTTTCTGGACGGAAGAATTCACTACACCATGGATCATCCCGATTACGTCCAGCAAGAGAAGAAATATAAGAACGCCAACGATTACAGCCAGTTACAGCATTATTATAACCAGCAGGAACAAGTCATCTATACTTATAACCCCGAAGCCAGACTTGACAAGGCATATGTTCGCTCCATCATCACTACAGGTATGACTCGCAGCTCTGGTGGATCAAGCAGTCAGGTGAAAGATAACTATATCAATATCACTAAGCTGTTCAAGGACAAGCTGGAAATTACCGTAAAAGTAGATGTGGACGAGGACAACAAAATCGTCACTCTATCCATGATATAAAAAAATAAAGGTTTCATATAACGGCTTTTATGTAGCCTCCCCTTTTTATTGCAATGTTCCCTTCGATAAGGTGGATAACGGAGACATTGATATGACTTGTCTATTCGGTTACGAGGTGGACAATAAAAATCATGACCTTCTGGCGCTTAACCATGAATTTCTGGATGAAATCAGTCATGTTGATAATGCGTTAATCGTTGGTGCAGATGCGGGTGATAATTTTTACGTTGTGATTTGCAGTGAACATACTCCTTATGTGTACTACTGGGATCGGACGCACCTTCATGCCTATGACGATAAACTGCACTATGATATCGCAGAGCAGGATGAATGCGGACATTTATATTTGGTGGCGATGGACTTTATAACGTTTTTGAATCGTGTGATCGAACTGCTCAACGAACAGGATGCCAACCTTCCGTACCTAAAATAATAGACAGGTCTATACTTAGACTTCTACGGAACGGCGCAAATAAAGATAGGAAGGAATGATTTACTTATGACAGAAACACAACAATATCGTTTGGGGCCTGCTTATCTGGAAAGATGGACTGTACCCGAAAACCCGGAGGCATGGATCGAGCAGGAGTGCCCCCCCTTTTGCCCTATTTAGATGAAGACGGTGAAGATACCTTTGAGGTAAACGTGACCGCTTATTATAATGTCGATTGGGATGACGAGTTTTCAGACGATGTGGATGAGGATGGGCAGCTTGAACTGATCAACGGCGAGCTATGCGATTTTGAAGAGGTGAAGCGAAACGGCTTTGATGCGATCAGCATTACGATTACCAGCGCCAAAGGTCTGAAAACAGAAATCATTCAGGAAGAGCTGGCCTGACGAGGTTGCAAAGCCAAAGGAGCCACGATCATGTTCAAAAGAATCAAACATCAGGAAGGCGATATTTTTGTCATCCCTATGCATGACGGCCGGCCGACGTCATCCGATGCTCCCATTGCTACTATGCCTGTCAGGAACCGGAATCATTTAAATACGATGCACGCGGCGTATGCAGCCATTGCGAGCGATATTTTAATATAGAGATTCACGATGACAGAACAGCCACGCACAAATATACGAATATAGACCGCACTCACTGTGAGACACACAACCAGGTTCCCGTACATCGCGTTGCCTCGCATGAATGGCGTACAAACGTAGTTCAGGATGGAAAGGACCCTATTTTTCATCTCCAGCTATACTATCTTGACTATGATGCGCACAGCTTCTCACTCGATCCCCAAATACATTAAGGATGCGAAGAATCGCCAGGCCATTTTGAAAATATTACAAAAGCTACAGCATAAGCAAGCATCCGAAGGAGGAAGCTCTGAGCGTGAGTATACAAACCTTTGACAACCTAGAAGCATTAGTTCGAGCCGTTAGCCAAACAGATATGAATGAATGGGTATTCACCAATCTGGAACATTTTCAGAGCAATCCTGTCGATGCCACCTATTATATTATCCCGGAGGAAGAGCTATGGGAGCTGGAGGATGCAGGTCTCACCGTCACCAATCACCGCGATGAAAATATTCCTGCGTCCCTTCCCGATCATCACGCACAGACATGGCTGGAGATAGCGACCGTGCAGGATGTCTTTGAAGTGCTACGCCGCAGTGGAAACGAGCCGGACATCCACCGCATCGCACAGGGACTTCAGTATTACCACGAATATGATGCTTTTATGGAATAAGAGATTCCAGCAGTGCTTTTACCTCAGGAGCAGCCTGTTTCAGGCTGCTTTTCAGCTTTTTCTCGCCGCCCCAAATTCGGTAAACGAGCAGCTCTTTGTCGTAATCCTCCAGCTTCTCAAGCTCCTCGACCAACACCCGTGCCTGCTCTACGCTTTCGATTCCAGACGACTTCAACGGCTTGGCACTTTGGTTGCCTGCCAGAAGAATCTTCGTCCAAACTGGAATCGTGTCCGGTGTCAGTCCATGCGCATCTGCAAAAACAGCCGCGTAGCCATCCTGTACCGACTGATGCTCCGTATCCACCAGCTTCATATAGCGAATCACCAATGGAAAATAGTCCGTTCCTTTCAGGCCCAGCCCCATCACCACATAGGTGCCTGGCATCGCCGATTTTTCCCCTGGCTCCACATCGTTGTACCACTTGAACTCTTCCATCACCATATCTGCATATTCAGCCAGTAGCGGGTGGAGAGCTGGGTATTCCAGTGCATTGGCAAAAAAACGATGCAACGTGGATTTAGCCAGCTTGGGCACAGGCAGGAAATTTTTCACCTTGCTCTTGAGCTTCAAGCGGTATTCCCTGGTAAAGCCTTTCTGTAAAATATCGCATACATATACGAGCGCTTCCCTGTAGCTCTCTTCTTCCTCCGAAAGAATATGAACCTCCAGCGTTTGCAAAATATCATTCGCTTGGCAGGTGACGCGCTTGCTTGTATATAGTGCTGGAATACTCCCTGACCCGCTCTTGAGCCACTGGGCAGCCTGCTCCGAGCCTAGCTGTGCAGCGATCTCCAAATATTTCTGCCGTGCATCGGCATCGGTCGAACCCACTCGCATCGCGGTGAGCAGGAACATCTCCATAGCTGGCGCAGGAATATTTGAGGGATGAATATCGGACTTCACCGTATAATCCAACCCGTAGCTTTTTTCCCGATCCGCATACTTCGCCAAAAATTCATCTTCAGCCCAACGCTTTAAGCCACTGTTGAGCTGATGTCTCCATGCTTCCTCACGATTGCGGCTCACTTTCACTTTTGCATCCATTCGATTCAGAAGCTCATCCACCCGTTGGGCATCTATAGGGTACAAGTGAGGATCGAGCATGTGCCTCACAAAGAAAAAATCGTCCTTTTCCTTCGGCACAGCTTTACTGGCAGGGTTGAGCTTCTGCTCCACAAACTGCTGGATAATGGCTAACAGGTGCTGCCGTTTATCTTCGTTCAGGAGCGAGAATGTAAAATGACTGGATTTCTTTTCCAAGACCACTTCCAGATGAAATTCCAGCCGATAACGAAAGAACATGGGACTACATTCTTCAGACTTAAATAGAGCCTCTATCCGTTCCCTGAACACAGGCATCCATTCGTCCTGCACTTGCTGGAGCGTTACCCCCTCCGTAAAACCAGAAATTTTCGTATCCGGTCTACGGTTATCCCAATCAAACGGTTCATAGGTATCCACCCATAGCCCGTCCTCCTTACAGGTCACTTTTAAGTATTCATGAATCCCTTCGTGAAGGACACTTTTTGTCTGGAATTCGGCAATGCGCTTTTGCTCAGAAGCGTACGCCTTATCAATTGCCTCGAAAATCGGATCTATGTATGCTTGTACCCCTGATGCCATACAATGTGCTCCTCCTTCATCCCCTTACAAATTGTAGTTCTAACGAAATTAAGATAGACTAATCTAAAACTATTTTATTTCCTGATTATAGCATATCTCTCATTTACTTTTGGACTCTATCCCTATAGATAGAGTGCCGGAATGAGATTCTATTATTCTTGCAGAAGCAGCATTGCCGGATTTTAAAGTAAGAGGAGGACGAATGAAAATGACGGCATATTTTGAGCAAACCCTTGAGAGGCTGGGGCATATCGCCGACCGTCTGAGACAAAACGGAATGCCTGACGTGGAATACGAGTGGACGGAGGGCATCTCCACAGGTGAGGTAACTGCGCTGGAGGAACGACTACAGAGACCTTTACCCGCCTCCCTGTCTGAACTGATCCAACGGTGCGGCAGCTTATATCTGTTATGGTCGCTTCCTCAACATTGCATTGTAGCTGATGTATCGGGACGTACAGGTGAATATGGTTTCACCTCTGATGACGGACTGAACATACTCGACGATATCACGGGTGAGTTTGGCTGGAACCATGAGTACATTAGCTATTTCACATCCTATGGGGAAAATACAGACTCACCAGCGGCAATGGACGAACATCGGTATCTGATTTTTAACTATAACGGTGCGGGCGATCCAGTGTTACTCGATTTGGCGACATCCACTACCGAGCCTGCGGTGTTCTGCTATGATCACGAGCAGGATCGGTTCACCTTGCTTGCGGACAATCTGCCCGCCTATATAGACACCATCCTCACGTTGCACGGCCTATGGGTATGGGATTGGACGACAGTGATTGACGAGCATGGCATTCAGCTCAAAAGTCTCCCACTACAAATGTGGGTACGCTGGCTGGATGCGTTCTGCAATGTGAGGCTGGAGGCTGCTCATTCGCTTGAAGATTTGATTAAATATGCCACGATGCATGGCGTAGATAATCCTGCCGTTTTGCAGGCTTTTCAGCCCTATGATCCGAAGGATATTTTCCTTGCCTGGGAGCAACGCATTCAACATAACCCTACACAACTCGATACATGGGCCGTTTTTATAGGAGAAACCGCTGGCGACGGGGCTGCCGATTGGGTCCGCTCCTTATGGCAGCCGGGCAACCTGCAAGCGTGGACTTCTTCTTCGGTTCCCAATAGCGACTCTGTTGGTGTAGGTACATTTGTATCCACCCGTGCCTACCTGACCGCCCGCTGTCTTCCTGGGCATGAAGGCTTGGCATACGTGTGCAATTACCTGCTACAGCATTCAGCGGTGGATGGTAAATTAGAAGGGTACACCGCTAACGGGCAGCTACAGCATTTTCATTCACCACAGGTCATTGACTGGATGCGGGATAAGGTGAATCATCCCGTAGAGGGTTTGGCAGCGCTTTTCGCCCACTCCCGTCCTACAACTAAACAGTTGCTTGAATGGCTATCCGACAGCGAGCTTCATCAGAAAATCACAACCGAAGCATTGAATATCATGATTCAACGGGATCTTCTTCCCACTCTGGAAGCAGACACTTGGGCTAACATCTCAGACCTGCTTCATGCTTCTTTGCAGCTTGTTATGCTCAAAAAAGATAAACGCCGTATTGAAGCAGTGCTGGAGCAGCTTTCTGATTTGGAGCAATGTTAGCCTTTTGGAGCCACTACATCAGCGGCTTACCCCCCGGAAAAAGGTATCTATAGTGAATGAAATTAATTCATCATTCGATTTTGCCGTATGGAAATCAAAATTCAGGAGCAGTGAAGTCAATCCGTGCAGCATGCTCCATACGGATGTAGCGATCAGGCGCTCATCCCCTTGAGTTATGCTGCCATCATTCATAGCAGCTTTTAGTCCGGATTCAAGCAGTTCAAAGCCTTTAAAGCGTTCACTATCAATAAGGCTGATTAAACTTACAGATTCCAGGTTGCTGATAAACAGGATATTGTAATATTCCGGGTTAGCCGTTCCAAAACGAACATAAGCGTCAGACACTGTTTTCAGCACATCCAGGGCATTCAATCCTGCTGCCTGCGCTTCTTCCGCACGCTGCTGAAGAGACTGTAAAAACATGGAATTTCCTTCTATCAGCAGTTCACGGACAATCGCTTCCTTATTGGCAAAATAATGATAAATGGTCGTTGGCGAATATTCGATCTGATCCGCAATTTTGCGCATGGAAACTTCGGCATACCCTTGGTTCAGGAAAAGCGAACGGGCGGCCTCGATTATTTTCCGGCGAATCTCACTGCTTTCACGTTCTCGGCGTTTGATATGTTTCATGAGTAAATGTACTAGCCCTTTCTGCCTGCCCCAATTTGGCGGCGATGCGATCAGCTTCCATTATACCTGAGTTCATTGCCCCTTGGAACCCGCCCCCCGGCTGTGTCCATGCCCCCACCAATGACAGGCGTTTCACCGCTGTTTTGCGCTTCAATCTTTTCATGCCGGACTGCCGGACCGTTTGTGCGTAGCCATAAACGGCCCCGTCGGGATTAGCGGTATAACGCTGCATCGTGCGCGGTGTGCCCAACTCGGCTACCACCACTTTACTGCCAAAACCCGGATATAGCTGTTCTAGGCATCCCAATATCTGCTGTGTCACGGCTTCTTTTTTGGCTTTATATTCGGGACGTGCGACAGGCCAGTTCTCCAATCTGTCCAAAAATGTAACTGCAATGACGCCTTTCCCCGGCTCATTAAGCGTGGGGTCCATGGCGTTATAATTGGTGAGCATCCAGTTGCCTTTGGTATACTGACCGCTCATCATGACTTCATAATCTGTCTCCGAATCCGGCTCGTTACGCAGGATTAAGTCTTCTTCGGTGATGCCAAGCTCATGGGGTTCACATAATAACCCAAGATATAACTGGGTGAGAGACGTGCCGGTCTCCAGGCCGCTGACGGCTTCCAGCTCACGGCGGGCAGCATCATGGTTCGATAGCAGATGGCCATAGGTATGATGGGGACTGATACCGGACACAATCCAATTGGCTTCATATACGTCCCCTTTTTTCAGGCGTACACCAACTGCTTTGCCGCCTTCAAGCACAATCTCCGACACCTGACTGCGCAGGTGAACCTCTCCGCCGGCTGACTCAATGGCGGCAACCAGCGCATTGGATAAAGCCTGTGCGCCTCCCTGAATGTAATACGTTCCCTCCAAATGATAGCCGATCCAGGGAATGAAAAAATACAAGGCGGCAAGCCGCTTCGGGGGCAATCCATAATAGGGCCAGAGCGCAGTGAAAAATTCCGTGAATTTCTCAGACAGCCCGAACTGACTTACAGCCTCCCAAGTGGTCATTTGCGTCCAGCGGAAGAAGGTTCCTGCTTTGAGCAGGCCAGCCGCCTTGCGCCAGGAAGTGAGGGAAGAGGAAGAGAAGGCGGAGAAGCCTTCCTCAAAACGGCGAATACCTGCAAACAGGCTGTCGATGGCTGCCTGCTCAGCAGGGAACATGTTTTTGAGGAGCTGCACATATTCCTGCACATCGGACGGGATATCAACGATCTGCCCTTCCCAACGAATGGAATACGGGTGTTTTTTGCGGAGAGGTACGATCTGTCGGTCCACTTTGCAGTCTTTCAGCAACTGAGCGAAGCTGCCTTCTTCGAGTCCGCCGACGCCGTGCAGGGATACGTCAAAAGTATAACCCTTTCTTTTGAATTCAGTTGCGAATCCGCCGGCCAGGGTATGACTTTCAAAAACAGCCGTCCGGTAACCGAGCGCGGAGAGTCTTGCTGCACAGGACAAACCGCCCAGACCTGCGCCGATGACGATAACATCATACTTGTTCATGGTTTCATCTCCTTTGTTAACATTGTTATTTAAATTAACACTGTTAAGTTAAAGGGATTATAACCCACAACATTACGTTTGGGAAGCCCCGGTTTTTGGGGTTATTTGCCGGGGCTAACCATCAAAACATAAGAAATTTAGCTCTTATTACAGCTGCAAAAGTTGAGATAATACAAAAAAAATCCAAAATTGTAGCGCTTTCACTTGTCAAATTCCAATGAAGATGCTATCCTGCAAGTGGGATTGTTACTGAAAAGGCAAAACCCGAGTACATTTGTGTACCCGGAGTTTGCCTTTTTTTGATTTTATATTGATGCAGCATTATACAGTCAACCATCCCAAGCATGTGTAAGCGCTTTAAAAAAATGACACCAAAGGAGATCAATTTCATGCAAAGAAGACGTTTCGCCCTTGTTTTACTATCTTTCGTGTTCCTGCTCACGATCGTTTTCCCGTCCTCCAGCTCTGCCGCAGCATCCGATGTTCCAGCACCACAGGCCACCCTGCTCACCCAGGTACAGCCTTTAGGTGAAGTCGTTTCTGCCGTTGTACTGAAATATAGCGCCAATATCGACGGGGCATCCCTGTCCAAATCCAGCTTTCAGGTACAATCTGTACTCAATGATGTATACACAGACAGAACCGTGACTGGTGTGTATACCAACGATTCTGGAATCATCACCAACCGCAGTACTCATGGCAAATATGTCGTGATCGAACTGGATACACAGGATAAAAATGCAAGTACCCTTACTTACGATGCAACGAGTGGCGTCAACCGCATCAACACGTTGAATTATTACATTAGTCAAAAGAAAGACATTGCAACTCAGAAGAAAACAGTCATTCCAGCCACTGCACAGACTGTAAAAGCAACCGATAAAGTTACACCGATCGTGGACGATTTCCAAAAAAACACCTTTGAAAATAAAGACGGCTTCAAACTGAACTACTTTACGTTTGAGCCTAAAGTAGAGTCTGGCAAAACCTACCCGCTGGTTGTGTTCCTGCACGGAAACGGTGAACGTGGTGACGGAAACGGAGTGAACCTACTGGCGAATGCTGGTGCCGTTACTTGGGCTTCTCCTGAGCAGCAAGCCAAACACCCTTCCTTCGTAATCGCTCCACAAAGCCCGATTGACCTGGAACATAAATTCATTTGGGCGGATGAGCCGCGCAACAGCGCTGTAGCCGATCTGGTACGTGAAACGGCGTTAAAATATCCGATCGACACCAACCGAATCTATATCGTTGGTATTTCTCAAGGAGCTATGGGAACGTGGAGATTATTGGAGAAAAATCTTGATTTGTTCGCCGCAGGTGTACCGATTGCCGGTTTGACCAACTATGAAAAAGCCGTTAACATGTATGCACCTGTTGATCCTAAACACGTCGAAGTACTGAAAAACGTACCTATTTGGGCCTTCCATGCCGTAGACGACACCTCGGTAAGCCCTAAAAACTCGCAAGAAATGGTATCTGCCATTCAAGCACAAAACGGAAATCTCATTCATTTTACTGAATATGAGGCAGGCATTATCAAACCCATAGGGCACTTCTCCTGGGTTCCCGCTTTGCAAAATCAGGATATGATTGAGTGGCTGTTTGCACAAAAGAAATAAAATGATGTTTGTATATAAACCGAACTTAAAAGTTTCATATCATGCCACTACGCAGTCGGATAGTGCTTCCCATCGCCACCGCCCCCGGATTTCTTGAATAAAGCCTTTCACAAGGGTAGAAATCCGGGGAGGTGATGCTTCCGAAGCGAGCTTTCCTACGGAAAGCTTTTAAAGCGACCGCTTCGCTTGTACAGCACTATTCCGCCTACTCCGTTTATATGTTCATTTTTGAACTTGGCTTATATACCTCTAAAAATAAAGCGCCAGGCGGTTCGATACCCGTCTGGCGCTGTTCTGCTATTAAGGCACCTGCCTTCCTGTTACCACCATCAGGAGTGCAGGTACCACATCTGTTTTAGCCATGTGTAAATCACTATTCTATTCATTTAGGCTCTTATTGGGAGTCTGTGCCTAAAGACTATTTGTAGAGTAAATATGTACCTTGAGTAATGGAAGAGTTTGTTTCACCCTTTTACGCTTCTGTGTTACATTATATAAGTAAAGCGAGAACAAAAATTCGAATCAGAATTTACGTTCGCCATTTTTTCATAGTCCTTTATTCCGAACTAAACCAAAGTCTATATCTTCCCGACATGTATTCCATAACAGTTCGTCTGTAAGAAAACTTAATGCATCCATGTTGCGCAATCGTTCGACCAACTCAGTAATCACATCTATGTCTTCACGTTGTACATGCCTTGCAAGAGTGATGCCACCTGTATCGCCGTCAACATATAGATGCGAATGATGTCTTTCCTTTTTTACATGTCGAAGGGTAAGCACGCTATTGTCGATCATCATGACGTAACGGTCCTTGATCAGATAGCCCTCAAAAAGCTCATACATATGCGGAAGATCGCAGGGACCAAGAATGAGGCTTACTTTTTCAAAATTACTTTTGTTCATTAGTATTTAGCTCCCTCTTTATGAAATTAGAGTATTACTATTAGGGCAGACCTATTAACAATTCATTAAAAAAATATTCTTAAAAAACAACAGTAAAACTTCTGAAGTACATTTAATGTACTTTTATAATAATACTTCTGTAGTAAAACTTCAATGATTTTCGTGATTATTTTATTATAACGCGATCAAATCCATACTTTAGATACACAAGAGGAGAATTCAAATTATGGATGTTAAAAATAGATACCATTTTAAACTTGGTGACATCTTGGAAGAACTTGATATTACACGTAACAGACTGGCCGTAGAAGCGAAAATACGTCCTGCTACCGTCATTGACATGGTAAATGGAAAAACCAAAAGACTTGAACTGGAAACACTCGTCCACATACTTGATGCTCTGAACAAATTTGCCCGCCAACGGAGATTTACACGGACTATTACTCTTGCTGATATTGTTGAGTACATTCCTGAGGATGAAATGGACAATCATTGATTCTGCCTGTGATATTAATGTCAAAATAAACAAATTAAATAACAAAAAGACACTGTCTTCAATCGAGGCCACTGAAAAAGTCCCCATTGTTGAGAGTAAGAGAATATCCAAAGAAAAACGAGCCTCTAGAATCGCTTCTAAGGCTCGTTTCGCGTTTGGGGAATCATATTTGACCCCCTAAAGTTTTGGTGTTTTTAAAAATAAGGTAGTTTTTCAGTGGCCTCTCTTCAATACAGTGTCTTTTTGCGAATACGTCAGATCGTTCTTAAGCGGGTTGAGTAACCTCTTCTTTACATACAGCTTCCTCAATCATTCCACTTTGCCGCCTTCTACGACCAATTGGTCTGTGAAGCCTTCTCCGTAAACAGAGGTCAGTGTGTCCTTGTAGGCTTGATGCACAAAGTTTTCCTTGCCTAATGTAGCCAGCTCATTGTTGATCCAGTCCAGCAGCTCTTTATTTCCCTTCGCTACTGCGGGGGCAATGGTATCCTGGCCGCCAAAGGCCGGAATGGTTACGGTGAAGCCGGGATTGGCTTTCGCCCAAGCGATCAGCTCTGTATTATCGTTAGCGATGGCCGCGCCGCGCTTGTCTTTGAGAGCTGAGAAAATTTCCGTGTACTGATCGAATTTGAGCAGCTTGATGTCAGGATAATTTTTCGTAAAATAAGTCTCAGCCGTCGTTCCTTTTGCGACAATCAGCTTCTGATCCGAGTTCTTCAATTGATCAATCGTAGTGATCGGAGCGCTGTCGGGTGATACAATGCCGAAGGATAATTTCATGTATGGATTAGTAAAATCGACCTTTTCTTTGCGCTCGTCCGTCACGGTAAAGTTAGCCATGATGATGTCTACCTTGTTGGATTGCAAATAAGCGACCCGGCTGGCAGCATCCACCAGCACGAACTCTACCTTGGACTCATCGCCCAGTAGATCCTTGGCAAACCGCTTCGCAATATACACGTCAAATCCCTGATTTTTCCCTTCCGAATCCACGTAGCCAAACGGTGGCTTATCCGCGAAAACACCAATTCGGATTTTGCCGTTCTTTTTAATGTCCTCAATCGAAGCAAATTTTGCCGAGCCAGAATTGCCGTTGGCATTGCCTCCTGCTCCCGCGCAGCCCGTCATTCCGATGAGCAACAAGCTTACTGCCAGCAATAATGCCGTTAACTTCAATCCTTTTTTCATCGTATTCATCCCCCTGTTTATGTAGTTTCATACTGAAATATATCCAGAAAGTGCTGGGCACGCTCTGTTTCGGGTTGGGTGAAAAATTGCTGTGGCGTGGTCATTTCGCATATTTGTCCTTGATCCATAAAAACGATGCGATCCCCCACCGACTTGGCGAATCCCATCTCATGCGTCACGATAATCATCGTCATCCCCTGTCGTGCCAGCTCCCGCATCACATCCAGCACCTCTCTGACCATTTCCGGGTCCAACGATGCTGTCACTTCGTCAAAGAGCATAATTTCGGGGTTCATACACAGTGCGCGTACAATCGCAATCCGTTGCTTTTGTCCGCCTGATAACTCTCTCGGATACGCATCCTTGCGATCCAACAGACCGACCCGTTCCAATAATTGCTCCGCTTGCTTGAGCGCTTCCTGCTTGTTTCTCCGCTGTACTTTAAGCGGGCCTAGCAATATATTTTCCAAAACGGTCATATGCGGAAACAGCTCATAGTTCTGGAATACCATCCCGATATGCTGCCGTACCTCCCGCCAATTCACTTTTTTGTCCGTAAGATCCTGTCCTCTATATCGGATTTCTCCGCCTTGGACTGGTTCCAGACCATTGAGGCATCGCAGAAGTGTGCTTTTTCCGCAGCCCGAAGGGCCAAGAACAACCACGACCTCGCCCTTCGTTACCTCCATATCAATCTGTTGGAGTACCTTTCGATCACCGAAGCTCTTGTCCAGCCCTCGAATCTCCAGCAAAACCTCCACAGCCTCTGCCATGACGCCCACCCCATCCTGCTAATTTTGCCATCTGCGTTCGAATCTCTTGGAAAGTCTGGACAACGGATAACATACGAGAAAATATAGTATAAAAATAAAACCATACACCCAAAAGGATGCCGCTGGCGCTTTAATCACACCAAGCTCAATAATCTGTTGTCCGACCTTTACCACCTCTACCACGCCGATCAGCACCACCAATGACGTCGTTTTGATCATCCGTGTCGCCAGATTAATAGAACCCGGCAGCATTCGGCGTACCGCCTGAGGAATGAGCACATGACGGTACAATTGTCCATACGTCAAACCGAGCGCTTGCCCGGATTCCACCTGATGCTTGGGCAATGATTCGAGCGCACCACGAACGATGTCACCGATCTCCGCCGCACCCCAAAGGCTAAACACGATAATTGCCGTTAGTTCCCCGCTAATGTTCACATTCAGCAAAGGCGTGAAGCCAAAGTACACGACATACAGCCAAACTAAAATCGGAATAATGCGAAATGTCTCCAGATAAAGCCGTAATACAAATCGAATCGGACCCGACTTTAAAGTGCGCAATAGCCCCATCACGATGCCCAGCACTGTGCCGATCACAATCGAAATAAATGCAATTTCCATCGTAACGAGTAATCCACCTAACAGACGCTCAAAATTGGAACCTTCAAAAAGCACATTAATCCCCGAATTCTGCATATCGCACCTTCCTTTCCACCCATGTCAGCAGCATCGACAAAGGCAAAAGCAGGATGAGATAAGCCAGCACCAGCAGAATCAGCGATTCCGCCGTTTTGTAGTACATGCCGATCAGGTCTTTTGCCACATTCATAATATCTAACAAAGCAATGGCGCCAACAATGGAGGTTTCTTTGAGCAGAAAAATCGCATTCGCACCCAATGATGGAACACTGATAGCAAAGGCCTGCGGCAAAATAACATACCGCGCCAGTTGCACCTTGGACAGTCCCAGGCTAAGCCCGGATTCCGTCTGCGTTTTACTCACCGCTTCAATTCCGCCACGGAATGCCTCTGCCATATAACCTCCGCCCAAAAAGGTCATACCGACGATGGCACACGTCATTTCACTCATATGCAGACCTATTTTGGTAAAGCCATAATACAGAAAATACAGTTGTACCAGCAGTGGTGTATTTCGGGAAAGCTCGATATACGCTGTAATAATGCCGCTAATTCCCTTCACCTTGTAATACAACACAATACTGCACAACAAACCGACGATCAGCGAAAAAAGGATGGCCCAAAAAGCAATCTTCAATGTAAGCCACATCGCCTCACCATACAGTGGTAAGCTCTCTACGATAAACTCCCAGTCTAGATTCATATGTACATACCTTTCAATTTTCAATTAATCCTATGTATTTTGTAAGTTTAATAACAATGATTGTATTCCAGCCCAATTATTACGTCAATACTTTGACGAAAATTTGTCATATTTATCTGTGATTTAGGAAGAAAAACTTTGTTTCATTTCAGAAATGCATGCAAAAAAGCCTGAAATGGTTAAATTCCATTCCAGGCTTTGATCTATTCTATACGATTTATCACACCAGTGGCTCCGTAACTACAGGGCCGCCGAGCTTTTCCACAATCAAGCGGCTTTCCTCGTTCAGTCCCCGCAGGGTAATCAATTTACCGGATTTCGTGTACTTTTGCAGCACCTTCCCAATGGCGGTTACCGCAGAGTGATCCCAAATATGTGATTGGCTGAAATCCACCACAACGCGCTTCGGATCATCCGAAGGTTCAAAATGGTCGACAAAATGAGTCGTCGAAGCAAAAAACATCGGACCTCTAACATGGTACACCTTTTCATCGTTGTCCTCTGTTGCGCTGATGCGAATTTTAGCCATTTTCCAGCCAAAATGAAGGGCACTCAGCAGCACGCCCACAATAACACCCTTGGACAAATCATGCGTAGCCACCACAATGACGACCGTCGTAACCATGATAAATGTGTCCGCCTTGGGAACCTTGGCGATATTTCGGAGCGAATTCCAGTCCACTGTCCCGATACACACCATAAACATGACTCCCACCAGTGCGCCCATCGGTACTTCCTTCACAACCCCGCCGAGCACCAGCAGCAGAAAGGCCAGAAACATCCCTGCCGTGAAGGTGGACAAGCGCCCTCTACCTCCCGAGCTGACATTAATAACGGATTGTCCAATCATGGCACAGCCACCCATACCGCCGAAAAAGCCATTTACAAAGTTGGCAATTCCTTGCCCGCGGGCTTCCCGGTTTTTATTGCTTTTCGTTTCGGTCATTTCATCCAAAATACTGGCTGTCAGCAGCGATTCCAGCAGTCCCACCAGCGCCATCGTAAAGGAATACGGCAGTAAAATCCACAAAGTATGCAACGACCACTCAATCTGCGGCAAATGGAATGAAGGCAGTGAGCTGGTCAGCGTACCGATATCGCCTACGGTTTTGACATTTAACCCGAACGCATACGTGATGATCGTCATGATAATGATTGCCGTCAATGGAGCGGGAATGCTTTTCACAAACCTCGGCAAAATATACACAATGAGCAGCGTACCCGCCACCATCGCGTACATGATCCAATTGGCTCCATGAAAGTGGGTGAGCTGTGCCATAAAGACGAGGATCGCCAGCGCATTCACAAACCCGGTCATGACCGGCTGCGAAATAAAGCTCATAAAACGCCCTATTTTCAAAACACCCAGCAGCACCTGAATCATACCTGCCAAAATAGTAGCCGCAAACAGATATTCCACGCCATGATCCTTCACTAAACCAACGACCAATATCGCTACAGCCCCGGTTGCTGCCGAGATCATCGCCGGACGTCCGCCTGCAAAAGAAATAACAATTGCCATTGAGATGGAGGCGTACAGTCCGACCATCGGATTGACACCGGCAATGATCGAGAAGGCAATCGCCTCCGGGATCAGCGCCAGCGCCACGGTCATGCCCGCAAGTATATCGGCCCGGATATTACCGAACCATTGTTGTCTAAGATTCATACGGTTTCTTTCCAGCCTCCTATATTAACGGAGAACCGCGTGTTGACCCGCAGCCCGGTATCGTTCCGGGCCTCCGTCCAGCGGTCAATCGCATAGGCTCTCCTATGATTCGGCTCGTTTCTCTCACACGAACCCGCCCGTTACATTCAGTCCATCATTATAACGTAAGGGATTCGCGGAAACGAGTCAGGTAAGAGGCTGTTTATAAAAAGAAAACAGGCGTTTCCTTGGAATATCGCCTGTTTCCTTCGTTTGATTCGTTTTCTTATATTTAAAATTTTCGCAATTCCTTAGACTCCGGTTTGTTAAAATTTATCACTCTAACCTCATACTCGAACTCCGCGAACTGCAAATCTTGATCCGCCGTAACCAATATCAATTTGTTTATGATAGCTGTCGCAAGAATCAAAGCGTCTGGGGTCTTAAGCTTTCTCCCACACTTATCTTTTTGTTCTCTTCTGATACGACCCGTTTAAATGCAATCTCTGAGTCAACTGAAATAAAATCTCCGCCAAGAAAAGGTATCGAATTTAAGTCGGTTTCAGTGGGTAACCCAGCTATAAACTCGGACTGGGTTATAGTTGAAAAGAAAATATTTTCTTTATCTTTCTCAGCCTGTCGAATTACTTCATCCAAGGAAGAATCAAGTCTATGAAGGGCAATAGCTGCATTCGTATCAAATAAGTACCCCATCTATTCCCAATTCTCCCTGGATTGCTTGACGCTCTCTTCAATCTCAAGCAATTGTTCCTTACTTAAGCTGCCTCGCGACTTCAAAACAGCTTGCAGTCCCTTAGGTAATGAAGGCTCTAAATCAATAACCTCGGTTTCGCCTTCCTTAGTTTCTATAGTAACCTTAGATGGTTCGAACCCAATATCCCGAAGGAGACTTAGAAGGCGTATACGATGTATATCCGTTAATTTCTTAGCCATCAGAAACACTCCTTAGCCAAAATTAGTTTCCAGCATGGTCCACCTGATATTGGGGTGCTGAACACCAGCTCGTTTGATTCGTTTTCTTATATTTAAAATTTTCGCAACTCCTGCACAAGCTCCAATAGGGCGTCAGAGATATCCGGGTCGGAGCTATGCTGGAGCATACTCTCAAAATCAGGTAATGCCCGTTTCAATAGCCGAAAGCTATAATCGTAATAGCTCCAAAAGGCCACCGGATCATAGCCTCGCGCTTCTTCCTCTTCCCACTCCAGTTCATCTTCTTCAGGATCGGTATCTTCTGGCCACAGATATTTTTCATCCAACAGCATGGTCAGGGATTCGACAGACTTCTGTGAATCGGCTTGTGCATTTTCCATGTCCAATGCCTCGATAACTGCATGATAACACTCTAATTCGTCTAGCGTGATATCATTCACTTTTCTCGCATGTATATTTCTTAATAAGAAAAGCAAAGCCCACGGCGTAACCTGCCACAATGTGCCCTGATGCTCAATCAGATTAGCAACGTCATCATATTTTCCGTCCGATATCAATTGCGGCAGCTCGGTACCCCTGCCATATGGAGTCGTCAGACGGTGCCACGGCACATCGGTGATTTGGAAACTATGAGTGGGGATGGTGCTGATCTCATGATTATCCATGGCTCATCCTTTCCGATCGGTATCTAAAATCTTCCCGATTTAAAAATAGAATATAGCAAAAAGGCAACCATTAAGAGAGCGACGACAAAGCCAATCTCAATCGCAGGCACATTCCACAGCATGGTCGCCTGATGATTCAGCGATGAGCCGATAATCAGGCCGACCATAATAATGCTGAACGCCAGCAGTACAATGCTGAATGACAGGCGATTGCTGATTTGATCCAGCCTGCGCAGGAGCACTTCCAGCTCGGGCACGGTGACCTCCAGCTTGAGCTTGCCTTTGCTGATAATCGAAGCCAGATGCCTTGCCTGTCCTGGCAGCTCCATCAGCGTCTCCACTAGCTCGGTCGCACCACCCAGCAGCTTGCCCCGGATACGGCGACTGCTAAAGCGCTCCTTTAACAGCTTGTTGCCAAAAGGCTCCGCCAGAGCAAGAATGCTAAGATCAGGGTCGAGATGCTCAACGACCCCTTCCAGCGTCAGCAGCGACTTGCCGAGCAGCAAGACGTCTGAAGGCAGGCCGATCCGGTGCCGCTGTGCTGCGCCGAACAGGTCGTTCAGGGCATTCCCGATGCTGACCTGCGAGAACGGAACGTCCGAGTAATCTTCGCGCATCTTATCCAGATCGGCACGCAGCGCGTTCATATCCGTATCTGGCTCAACCAGCCCCAGCCGTTCGATAGCCCGAACCATGGCATCGGTATTTTTGCGCATCAGCGCGATAATAAGCGAGGCCAGATGATTCTTCATCTCTTCACTCAGCCGCCCGGTCATGCCGAAGTCCAAATATGCGAGACTGCCATTTTTCAGGACAAGCAAATTCCCCGGATGAGGATCGGCGTGAAAAAAACCTTCAATAAATATTTGATGCAGCATACTGTTTACCAGCCGCTGCGCCAGGTCTTTCAAATCATATCCACGACGTAATAGTTCTTCGCGATTGCCCAGATGAGTACCATCCAAAAACTCCATGGTTAATACACGTGAGGAGGTATGGTCCCAATATATTTTCGGAATATGAATATGCGGGTCCTGCTCGAACTGGAGCGAGATTTTCTCCGTATTGCGGGCTTCATGGTTGTAATCCAGTTCCTGAATGAGCGATCTGCCCAGCTCCTCCACCATCTGGCTAAGTTGATAGCGTTCCAC
The DNA here is from genome assembly GCF_014858585.1 of Paenibacillus sp. 23TSA30-6. NCBI lineage: Bacteria > Bacillati > Bacillota > Bacilli > Caryophanales > Paenibacillaceae > Paenibacillus > Paenibacillus sp. 23TSA30-6. Next base: position 127,610 of record NZ_SLTL01000013.1, read on the forward strand.
CCATTCCCAGCGTTTGACCGCCATTGCAGTCAGTTCCCTCAAAATATCCAGATCCCGCCGAATGATGCGGTTAACGCCGGGGCGCTGGATTTTAATGGCGACCATTTCTCCACTGTGCAGCTTCCCCAGATGCACCTGACCAATGGAAGCGGCAGCCAGCGGAACATCATCAAAACGGGCCATGATATCCTCCAATGACGTGTCCAGCTCCTGTTCCAAAATGCCACGTGCGGTTTCAGAGGAAAAAGGCGGCACCTGATCCTGAAGCTTGACCAGCTCACGGATAATCGGCTCCGGCAACAGGTCTGCGCGCGTGCTTGCCAACTGCCCAAGCTTAATAAACGCAGGCCCCAGATCCTCCAGTACCAGCCGAATCCGTTCGCCCAGCGTTTTGGACTCTGGCGTTTCTCTCATCAGCCACTTGCGAGGCAGCGATAATAGCTGGAACAGGCCCATTTCCTCCACCATATAGCCAAAGCCATGACGCGCCAGCGCCATGGCAATTTCCCGGTAACGACCGGCGTGCTTTATACGAACCGCCATTTTAATCCGGTCGATTCCCTTCCTCAGCATCGCTCGAACCCGTAAGCGCCGCCTTTTCTTTTTCCATCTCCGCTACCTGTTTTTCCAGGGATGCCACACGTTGCTCCAAACTTGCGACATCATTTTCGGTAGGTATATCCAGCTCCTGCAAAATGCGGCTAACCTGCTCGCGGATCACCGTTTTGAACTGTCCCTGTTCCTCTGCGCCCCGTTCGATCAGACGATCAACCAGCGCTTTGGATTCCGAGGGTGCAAGTTCTCCCCGGTTCACAAGATCCTCGACGGCTTTTTCCACCTTTTCTTTGCTGACAATGGTGAGGCCCCATCCCAATGAGATGGCTTTTTTGAACAAATCGCTCATGATATATCCTCCCCTACCTGTATTTCCTATAGTATAACCCGAAAAGGGGAACCGCATAAAGTCCGCAGCTCCCCTTCCCTAGTTTTGACGACATCAGCTATGTTAGCCCGGCAAGCGTCCAGCCCACTTGGCAGCCTGAAGAATCAGCTTACGATATCCTTCATGCTGGAAGCTTGGCTGATTGTGTCCAGGCATCAAGTAGACGACCCGACCCAAGCCATAGGACAACGACCAAGCTGCTGGCCACCATTGGCCCTCGTGTTCGTATTCCATCAGCAGTGTTTTTTCAGTAAACGGGTCAAAATCAAACCGATACGGCTCCTCCTCGATCTCAAACGGTTCAATCCCTTCCATAATCGGATGGTCCGGCTCCGTCACCTTGAAGGACAACTGACCCGCAGCAGGATGCCGCAAAAAACGCGCCCCAATGAGCTGTGCAATTTCATACCGACCTTGCAACGTAATTCCGTTATGCAGTACGAGCAGTCCACCTCCGCCACTGACGTAGGATAGCAGCCCTGCTGTTTGCTGGGGAGACAAAACCTCCTTGCGGCTGTCGCAGTACGAGATGCACAAATCAAATGAGGCTAGGTTTTCCTTGAGCAGCATTTTACGATTTTCGCTGCATTGTACCGTCATCCAATCCTGTAAAATATGGCTAATCTCTCCGTCCACCCCTTGTAGCGGGTGGAACTCCGGATACGTATAATCTCCTAACAACAATGCTTTTCTTCTTTCCATGATGAATCCTCCTTGCCTAATCTGTATATAAGGATTTTAAAGGCGATGCCCCGTGTCATTTGTTCTTATTGGTGGATCGGGCGCTCCAAAATTTCAATTAACCCTCACCTGTTGCGCATAACAACGCCATCATCGTCCGGGCTACGGCATATATAAATAATTCTACAGGCGGGCTATGAAATCCTTTAGCAGAAGATTATAGCATATATATTTGATCGGAATAAACATACTCAAAAATTTATATGCGTGAACGCTGGCGAATTAATCGGTTTATGGTATACTCGTAAGAAAAAAAGCGTGTATATGCGTTTTCTAAAAGGCTGGATCGCTTTTTAGTGAAGTTTATGCTTGCGGTTGTAGAATTGTTAAGCTTTGCTTAAAACTTATACATTCTATGAATCTTAAAAAACCGGGGAGGTTGCATGAATGAAGAGGACTGGAATGACCCGGCCTTTGGACAGCTTGGGACGAATTGTGCTTCCTAAAGAGTTGCGCATGACGATGGAGATTGACATCGGCGATCCATTAGAGTTTTTTATTGAAGACCAGACACTCATGCTCCGTAAGTACAAATCAACCAATTGCATATTTTGCGGTGCGGTTGATACAAACACCTATTTTAAGGACCAGTTTATTTGTGACGAATGTGCAGCCGCAATGAAAACGGAAGATTTGCTTCCAGTCACTTCGGCAGAAACCAATTCGGCTCCAATCAAGCAAAATATGCATATGAAAAAGATTTATCAGCGTACAGATGTTATTCTGGAAAAAATGAGAGAGCTTATGGAAGAGCACCCGGCATCCTCACAAAAACAACTCGCTTCTATGCTAGGCGTGAGTCAGGGAAGGATTTCCCAGTTGAAGAAGCTCATGTGAGCGAATCACCAAAAAAGTAATGAATACGCTTCCATGTAATGTAAGATTGAATCTTGCCTAAGTTTAGAAAAGCCGGACCCTTGTGATAAAGGGAACCGGCCTTTTTGCGTACATATCAAGTTCTTCATTTATCCTGTTAGGAACTACAGTTGCGATGGGCGCTATATAGCGGATTACTGACCGAATGCCCTGCACTTTTCTACCCAGCGTGCTGCTGCTTTGGGAAAAGAGGCAAGGTGAATATGCGTGTAGGCTGCCAACAGGTTACCCTTTGCATAGCCTTCGCTCTGGAGCCCCCGCATCCCCTTGGTTTGATAGGCATAAGGGTACGGGGAGGCTGATTCATCATAGACCATCACGGAATAATGAAACTCATGTCCCCGAATTGTCTCTCCAGCCTCCAGCAACAGACAATCCTGTAATGCAGTTGCTTCCCGGTATCCGAGCGCGGCCCGCTTGTCCTGCATTCGCACATCGGACGGGATGACCCCCGCCATGCTATGCACAGCACCGGAACGATCTGTAAGCGTACGTGCCAGTACCATGTAACCACCGCATTCGGCGAATAGAGGCATATCCCGGTTTACCGCGTTGCGGATATCTTCCAGAAAGCCTGTATTCGCAGCGATATCTGAGGCGAACTCCTCGGGGAAACCGCCGCCCAGGTATAGGCCGCTTGCATGCTCAGGTACGCGTTCTCCAGCCAGCGGACTGAAAAAGGAAAGTTCAGCTCCCGACTGACGCAGCAATTCCAAATTTTCCGGGTAGTAAAAATTGAACGCCGCATCTCTGGCTACGGCAATGACCGGATATTCCCCGGCGTCGGCTTGCTTCTCCGACGAAAGCCGATCCGGGGCAAATAACGGCTGCGCTGGCAAAGACAGCGGCGGAGCCGAGTCCGCCAGTGCCCGCAGCGCGTCCAAATCCGTGCCTGCGCGGATCAGCTCTGCCGCCCGTTGGAAGAGCGGTTCCAGCTCGCCGCGCTCGACAGCCGGGACCAAGCCCAGATGACGCTCGGGAATATCCAGCCCGTCGTCGCGTTGGAGCCAACCGAGCACGGGGATGCCGCACTCCTGCTCGATTGCCTTTTGGACGATGCTATAATGTCCTTGGCTTCCGCAGCGGTTCACGATCACACCCGCAATACGCAGCTTCGGCTCCAAACGCTGGAAGCCGAGTACAATAGCGGCAGCGCTTCGTGCCATACTACGCACATCAACGACCAGCAGCACAGGGCTATCCGTCAGCAAGGCGATTTCGGCGGTCGACCCGGTATTGCTGAGCGGGTCCTTGCCGTCATACAGCCCCATGACGCCTTCGATTACAGAAATATCCGCACCCTCGGAGGCGCGGATAAAGGTTTCACGCACCGTGTCCGGCGAGGTCATCCATGAGTCGAGATTACGCGAAGGCGTTCCGGTCGCGGCGGTATGATAGGTCGGATCAATATAATCCGGTCCACACTTAAAGCCCTGCACCCGCAGGCCGCTATCGGCAAAAGCTTTCATCAGCCCAAGGGTAACGGTCGTCTTGCCCGCGCCGCTGCCCGTTCCAGCCACGACGATACGGCTTCTGGGTGCACCAGCGGCCTGATCCGTCCGCACATCCTGCTTATTGCGGTCAGTCATAAGAAACCCGTGCTACGGAAATGGTCATGTTGCCGCTTTTTTTCTTCTCCAGCAGCCAATGGTCTGCACCGGAGGACAGCAAGGCCGAAGGCTCGCTGACACCGTACGCTCCTGTGTACTTGAAGACCGTTTCCGATGGATTGAGAAGCTGTACGGTGTTTAGCTCTGAAGGCGTATACGTCACCAGCTCCCAGCCATATTTGGCGCAAAGGGCAAGCAGGCCCTCTTCATCCTTTTTCAGATCAATGGTCGCAATATTGCGCACGCTTTTCACAGACAAACGAAGCTCATTCAAGGTGTCCAGCACGCCAGCCTCCAGCTCCTCCACAGCAGTACCCCGATTACAGCCGATGCCGAGCACCAGACTTTTCGGACGATACAGCACGCCATTCGTTAAGAACTGTTCCTCTTCCTCCGGCTCCAGCAGGCGGTCGCTAACGACCAAGGCCGCATTAAACGGCTCTTGTGACGCTTCTGCCATCGAACCATATACCTTGATATGGGCAGGCACAGGCTTGTCATAACGCCACCAGTTCCGTTCGCCTGTCTCTTGAACAAGCGCCACAGGCTCCTCATTCACAACAGCCGCGCTCACCGGAGTTGCCTTGTCGAAGCTGTCGACCACCCAACCCAATTCCCGACCGAACATGTCCACCGGAATCGTGCCCTGTACATCCGATGCAGTCGTAATTACCGGGCGTGCGCCGAGTACGGAAGCCACATGACGGGTCAGTTCATTAGCACCGCCCAAATGCCCGGACAGTACGCTAATGACATGCTCCCCGCGATCATCAATGACGACCACCGCCGGGTCTACCTTTTTATCCACTAAAATCGGCGTAATCATACGGACGACCGCACCGAGGGAAATAAATAAAATAATACCGCTATATTGCTTAAATAAATCCGGCAAAATCAGCTTAACCGAGCCTTCGAACAATTGAATGCCGCGCTCCTGCTCGTCTCCCCGCTCAAACTTGGACATGTAATACACATCCGTTCCCGGAAAGTTGGCTCCTAAATGACGAACCATCTCCACTCCGTGCTTCGTGATCGCCACAGCGGCAAATGGATTACTCACCAGGCTTCACTCCCTTCCGGTAGCCGTGGGTGAACGACTTATCATACAGCTTGGAACGATGCGCGTCCTTGTCTACCAGACCAGGGTCCAGCGCCCAACCTGCCAAAATCATCGCATGCATCGTAATTCCCGCTGCGCGCAGATCGGCAGGCAATTGAGCGAGCGTCGTGCGCACGATCTTTTGGTCTGGCCAGGTTGCACGTTGTACAACCGCTACAGGTGTGTCCTCGCTCCAACCAGCCGCCAGAAACTCGACAACGACCTTCTTCGCCAACGTTGCACTAAGGAACAACGCCACTGTACAGTGATGGGATGCCAAGTCGCGCAGCTTTTCCCGATCCGGTACAGGTGTGCGGCCTTCCGCGCGCGTCAGGATGACGGTCTGCGTCAGGTCAGGCACAGTCAGCTCTGCGCCAAGCACGGCAGCAGAAGCGAAGACTGAGCTAACACCCGGCACGATTTCGTAAGCAACTCCGCGCTGCTTCAGCAATACCATTTGCTCCAAAATTGCGCCGTACACTGCCGGGTCCCCCGTATGTACACGAGCTACACTGCGCCCAGCCTGTACAGCCTCGCTCATAATTTCGACCTGCCGCTCCAGATCCATGCCTGAGCTTTGCAGCACCTGCGCCTCTGGCTTGGCCGTGGCAATCAGCTCGTCGTTCACAAGTGAATCCGTATACAACACAACATCGGCTGTACGTAAAATCCGGGAGCCCTTGACGGTAATCAGTTCCGGGTCGCCGGGACCCGCTCCTACGATATATACTTTCGGCTCCAAACTCATTTGCTCACCACCATCAGACTCAGATATTCAAGCTCCTGTCCGCGCAGCTCGCGCGCGTTACGCCATACCATTTCATAAGGAGAAGTGACCTTGGTAATAACAGACGCCCGATCCCCCAAATTCAATTCATCCAGCACATCCAAAATCAAATCCAATACCTTGGCAACCTTGATAAACACGACCGTATCGTGATTCTCAATCGCCCGCTTCATCGCTTCCCGATCATCCGTAGCCGGAATAATACCGACCTGCTGATCTCCGTCTGCCAAAGGCACTTCCAGCGCCGCCGCCGCTCCCAACACAGACGAAATTCCAGGAATAGATACAATCGGCACCTCGGGATGGAGATCCTTCATGAGCCGTGCCAAGTGAATAAAGGTACTGTACAGATTAGGGTCCCCTTCGGTGACAAAGGCTACATCCTTGCCTTGACTCAGAGCCTCCCAGCAGGCAACCACCGTTTTGTTCCACTCCCGTTCCAGTACAACCGGGTCCTTGGTCATCGGGAAAATGAGCCCCAGCATCTCTTTTTCCTCCGGGTTTACGTACAGCTCCACGATTTCATGAGCATACGATTTGCCTCCACGACGTTTTTTCGGATAAGCCACAACTGCGCATTCCCGAATCATGCGGTACGCCTTGACCGTAATCAGCTCGGGATCACCCGGCCCCACGCCTACGCCGTAAAGTGTTCCTGTTGCCGCCGTATTCATGCTGTCTCTCCCCCTCTTGATCTACCAAATTACTCCCCTGCTACCTCGTCAGCCGCTTCCACCGACGGCCGCCCTGTAATGACATATATCGGATTCAGTCCGTCAAAACGCGTCATATTCAAAATCGGCTTGCTACGCGCTGTTTGCAGTAACGTCACCGAGGTTTCCAGCCCCGCTTCTTGCATCGCCTTCATGCCGTCATGCAGCGTTTCAATCGTTGCGGCATTCACTACGATTCGTCCATCCGCACGCAGACGAGAAGTACACAGACGGATCAGCTCCGCCAGCTCTCCCCCGCTTCCGCCGATAAACACCGCATCCGGGTCTGGCAGCTCGTCCAGTCCGGCAGGCGCTTTGGCGTGAATGACCGGAAAATCGGTGCGGAATTTGATCTTGTTCGCTTCCACATTGGCGAGATCGCCTTCATTCTTCTCAATGGCAAACACTTGCCCGTACTTCGCCAGCCGCGCACACTCCACAGCTACAGAGCCGGACCCTGCGCCAATGTCCCATACAATGCTTCGCTCCGTCAGACGCAGCTCGGACAAACTGAACACGCGCACTTCACGCTTCGTAATTAGCCCTTTTTCCGGCTTGCGCTGGTGAAATTCCGCATCCTCAAAACCAAATCCCCGACGAATCGCAGGCACGTCCGCACCCTTACGGCGGCGCAAAATAACCACATTCAATGGTTGGAACGTTCCCTGCGCCATCTCTTCCAGCGTATAATGCCGATACGTCTCACCCGGTCCGCCCAAATGCTCGCCGACAAAGGCATCGTATTCCGTCATGCCATAATGCAGCAGATAGGCAGCGACTGCGGCGGGATGATTCCGGTCGTCCGTCAGCAGCGCGACCTTGTGCTGTCCGTCGATCCGCTGAACCAGTCCGGTCATCGGACGGCCATGTACGCTTTCCAGCACCGCATCCTGCCAGCTCTCTCCCAGACGTGCAAATGCCAACTGAACCGAGCTGAGATGCGGCAAAATATCCAGATGCTCAGCCCCCAGCTTGGCGGACAAATACCCTGCAATTCCAAAAAAAAGCGGATCGCCTGACGCAAGCACGACAATATCCTTGTCCTCACGCAAACGTCCCAATTCTTCCACCACGGCGGAGAAGCCGCTCTTTAATGTTCGTTTTTCGCCTGCGAATGCCTTGAAAAAGGCTAGCTGGCGCTCTCCGCCAACCAGCACGTCCGCACGCTCGATTCGCTCCAGCGTCTCCTGCGACAGACCTGCCGCTCCATTTTCGCCGATACCAATGACACGGATCACTCTACTCACCGACTCTCGCCCTCCCCAGCACATTCCCTTTCATCGTTACCAGTACCATTTCTACAACGATTTCGCCACCTGCATGCTCCAGACAATGCTGACAGCCATAGGTGCACAGCTTTTCAAAAAAGCTCAGCGCATTCGCCTCGGTCATCATATCCGCCACCTGTGTAGCTGTATTCGCCTCAGCCACCGCCGCTGCAAGCGACTCGTCCACACCCGCTTCACGCGCGACCTCGGCCAAAAAGCCAAAATCCACCGGGGCGCTCTTGGAATGAACCATCATGACACCTTGAGCGACCTTCGACAGCTTGCCGGGCATGCCGACGAGAATGATTTTCTTCATGCCTAACCGTTTTCCATGCTTGATCGCAAAGCCGACAAAATCGCCCATCTGAATAAAAGCTTCTTCCGTGAGCTGATCGTACATTTGCATTGCATATTTTTCACTGCTACCGCCTGTGGTCAGGACAATTTCCTTGCAATCCATGGCTTGCGCAACCGATATGGCCTGCACGACACTGGCTTTATAAGCCGACGTGGAAAATGGAACCACCACACCTCGCGTACCCAGTATGGAAATACCGCCAAGAATACCAAGTCGCCCATTCAGCGTCTTCTTGGCGATTTCTTCGCCGTCCGGTACGCTGATGACGACACGGACACCTTTGGCCGATCCATGCTCTTCAAGCACGCCTGTGACGGCCTCCGTAATCATCCGGCGTGGCACAGGATTAATCGCTGCTTCCCCAACAGGTACAGGCAGGCCGGGCTTCGTCACCCGCCCCACGCCGATGCCGCCGTCGAGCTCAATGCCCGGTTCCTCCCGCCAGCTAACGGACGCGATAATTCTCGCCTGATGCGTCGCATCCGGGTCATCGCCGCCGTCCTTGATCGTCGTGCAGGAAGCCTCGTCCGCGTTCAGCACAGGCTCGATCAGCTCAAACGCATGATCGAATCCCGCTGGCAGCGATATCACCGCTTCCTTCGGCGGAATGCCCGTGATGAGCAGTTGCACCGCTCCCTTGGCAACCGCAGCCGCACAGGCTCCGGTTGTAAAGCCTGACCGCATCGGCTTGTCCGGCGCGGGGGCTTCACCACTTTTCATCCGTTTGGGTCTGTCGGCGGACGCCGCTTCCTTTTCCATGCCCATTCCTCCTTAACCTCTCATGCTGATCATGCTCCAATTCATTTCATGATACAGCAAACAGACAACCGCATCTAGCGGACAGCCATTAAGGAGATCGCATTCAATGCCGCCACGACGATGGTACTGCCACCCTTGCGCCCAATATTCGTAATGAACGGAATATCCAGCTTGCGCAGCTCGTCCTTCGATTCTGCCGCCGATACGAAGCCGACAGGCATTCCGATAATCAGGCCGGGCTTGGCCGCTCCTTCTTTCACCAGACGAATCAGCTCCAGCAGCGCTGTCGGCGCATTACCAATCGCATAGATACCGCCTTCGCCTGCCTGAATCGCTTTACGCATCGAAATAATGGCGCGTGTCGTATTCAGTCTTTTTGCTTCCTCCATCACGTCCGGGTCCGAAATGTACACATGCACATCTCCGCCAAACTGACGGATACGATCCTTGCTGAGTCCCGCCTGAATCATTTGCACGTCAGCAACGACCTGCTGCCCTGCGCGAATGGCTGCAACCCCGGCTTCAATCGCTTTCGGATGAAACACCATGCTGCGGCCCAGCTCAAAATCAGCAGACGCGTGAATCACACGTTGTACGACTGGATATTGCGCTTCTGTAAAAGGATGCTCTCCCAGTTCTTCCGTGATCATCTCGAAGCTTTTGCCCTCAATCTCCTGCGGCTGCACCGTTAACGGTTTGAAATCTGTTTTAAAATCCATCGTTTCGACTACTCCTTTATGGAAAATTAGTTTATATACGTATTTTAAGATGACTATATTTTAAATACACGTCAGAAAAAGTTCTGGATTTATCGGATTGACTGGGTTGTTAATTACCCGGATCGATCAGATTCACAGGGTCATAGTTCAGATCGAAGGGTCCACTTTGGTTGTGCGCAGTGCGTCGATCACTCCGTCAAAATGATCAAATACGGTGCCAAATTCCACTTCCGGTCTGGATATCAAAATGACATGAATCCCCAGCTCCAGGGCAGATTGAACCTTCTCATCTACCGCTCCCGTTCGTCCGCTTTCCTTGGTGACCATCACCGTCGTGCCGAAATGCTTGTACAATGCTTCGTTCATCTCGCGGGAAAAAGGTCCCTGCATGGCGATAATATTTTTTTGCTCCATGCCCAGCTCGCCGCATTTCTCCATATTGTCCAGACGCGGGAGCATGCGGGCAACCAAACGAATATCCGGGTCTCCCAGCAAATGCTTGGTGAACGTGCCGAGCGTCTTGCCGCCTGTTGTAAGCATTACAGAGCCTTTGAGCTGCTTCGCTTCCAATGCGGCTTCCTCATAGGAAGGTACGATGTGAAGTAACAAATGATTGTCATACACCAGCCCTGCCCGCTCATAGCGAACATAAGGAACCCCGGACTCGCGGGCGGCTGTCATGGCATTCGCATGTGCTTCTTCTGCAAAAGGATGACTGGCATCAACGATAGCCTGTACTCCCTGTTCCCGAACCACTGCTGCCATTTCATCGGCTGTCATTCGACCTGTACGTACGTCCAGCCCCACTTCGGACAGACTCGCTGTCGCACTTTCTGTTACGACGGAGGCCAATACTTTGAAGCCGTTGTCACGGATTTGCAGCGCCAGTTCCCGAGCATCGCTCGTTCCGCATAGCATGAATATCATGAGCCCTTCACCTGCCCGCTGCCAGAAATGCCGCTCCCGTTCACCACAGACGGCGTATGTGAATGATCGTGGTGGTGTTCATGATCATGGCCATCATGGCTGTGCGCATGTACATGCTCATGCTCGTGATCATGTGAGTGTTCCTCATGATGATGATCGTGTCCATGTGCATGGTGGTCATGGTCGTGATGATCATGATGGTGATCGTGATGATCGTGGTCATGTCCGTGATCGTGGTCATGTCCGTGATCGTGATCATGGTCGTGGTGATGATGGTGGTGCTCCTGCGCCTCCAGACGGAACTGGCAGTTATCGCAATTGGCCACCACCTTGCCAACCAAGCCTTCGTTGGCACGCTCCAGCACCAGCTCGACCAATTGTGGATGGAACCCAAAATATCCGCCCATTTCCACGTGTAATTCAGGATGAGACTCCGCAAATTCCTCTGTCATTTCTCCGATACGCTTAATCAGCACACCCGTGAATAGAAAGTATGGAAGCACGATGATTTTTTTGGCACCTAGACGTAGACAACGCTCCAAGCCATCTGGAAATGAGGGTTGTGTCACACCGATAAAGCTGCTCTCCACCCACGTATACGGGAGTTTTTCCCACAGCATACGGGTAATTTTGAAAAAGTCGCTGTTCGCATCCGGATCGCTGCTTCCGCGTCCCAGCACCAGCACAGCCGTTTCTTCATCCGTCACCTCAGCAGAAGCCTCCACAGCGCTATCCATACCGGCTGGAACCGCAACCGGACGGGCCTCTTTCAAGCGGCTTTGCAGAATGCTGACGATTTTTTCGTGAACGCCAATCGGACGTCCGTATACAAATTCCACCTGCGGATATTTCGCCTTTGCCCGGTCAATAGCCATCGGAATATCAATTTTGGCATGTACCGCTGCGAACAAAATAATCGGAATAAGAACGACACGCGTCGCCCCTTTTTCCACACATGTCTGCACTCCTTCGGCAATGCCGGGACGTGCCAACTCCAGGAAACAGGTTTCCACGCACATATCCGGTACCCGACCTGCCACCGCCTGTGCAAATTCCATCAGCTCCTGATTCCCCTCCGGGTCCCGACTTCCATGTCCAACCAACAATATTGCATTCACTGCTGTATTTTCCTCCTCATCAAAATAGGGATGACCTGCAAGACGCCCTATTTTATCTATATGCTTACATCCATAAAAACAGGCTTTCTAGCCCATTAATCGCCACAGACGGCATTCACTTCCACTATTGCAGGCGCATCTTCATGCCGAAAACCCGCTACCACGCCCACACGCTTGAAAAATTTATGAAAACGCTCGTTCGGATGCCCTTTTTCCTTATATTCAGCGATGACGTTCTCAACGATATCCGTAATCTGATCCCCCGGAATGCCCTCTGCCACAGGTTGAGCGGCATGAGCGTTGCGTCCGAATTTTTTGCCGCCGAGGAACAGATCATATCCTCCCTTGCGGTACACAATCCCGATATCCTCCAGCACCGCTCCATAGCAGGCCATACCGCAGCCGTTCAAAGCAATGCTCGTTTCCTTGGGTGCCTGCAATCCGCCCAGTACAACCTGTAGATGCTCCGCCACAGGCACAGCGTCATCCTTCTCCATATTGCAGAAGTCGCACGCCTTCACCTTAAACACATCGCCAATCGGCATCACGATGAATCGTTCATCCCGTAGCCGCCCTACCAGCTCCTCCGGGTCCGCGCACGGCACGCGCAGCACGATCTGGTGATCCGGCGTGTACTCCAGCTCGCCTTCATCACCCGCTACCTCGGCGAGCAGCGCCATCTGGCGAGCGGTGAACTTCTTGTTTCCCACGCCGGGGGAAACGCCCACCTCAAACAGCGCAGGCTTGCCAAAGCTGCCTGTCGCTGTCCCGGCCGTAGCCGCCGCTCCGGCCACGGCTGCCGTTCCGGCGACGCTCACGGCGGGCGCTTGCCCGTTCCAGCGCGCACTCGCTTCGCCCGGCAGCTTGCCGCCCGCAGCGAGGCGGCTCAGCGCCTCCGCTGCCAGCGATGCCGGGGCCGCCCCGGCTTGCACGGCAGCCACCGCTTGCGGGCGTGCCTGCGTGGCAACCGCAGCAGCACCGCTCGCGGAAGGCGCGGGCGCGGTCCCGCCAGCACCCGCAGGGGCTGGCACTGCGGGTGCTGCGCCTGTCTGCGACGCATTCAGCGCGCGATCCTCTTCCGCACCCAGCGACCACGGCTCCGCTTCCGTGCGGAGCCGCTGATGCGGCTTGAGCGCCTGCTCGGTCGCACCCAACGTATACTTGCGCTGATACCCGCGCGGCGTCACGATCAGACCGTCATACACCATCGTCGAAGAATTGCCGATGATGACGGTCGTCAGCATACCGATATCATGGTTGAGCATGTCCTCCAGCGTCGTCACAATTACTTGCTGACGGTCGCGATAAGCACTCTTCACCAGCCCGACGGGAGTCTGCGGATCACGGTAACGCAGCAAAATGGACTGCGTCTCAACAATCTGGCGTGTACGCCGACCACTGCGCGGATTGTACAGTGCAATGACAAAATCCGCCGAAGCTGCCGCTTCTACACGTTTCACAATCGTCTCCCACGGGGTCAAATGGTCACTCAGACTGATCGTGCATGCATCATGCATGACGGGCGCACCCAACAGCGAAGCACAGGACTGAATCGCCGATATTCCCGGCACGACTTCTACCTCAACCCCGTCCTCACGGCGCCAGCCCTTTTGCATCAGCACTTCGTACACTAGCCCGGCCATGCCATATACGCCTGCGTCTCCACTGGAAATGACGGCTACCTTCTTGCCCATCTCCGCCTGTCGAACCGCCTCCTGCGCACGGCTCACTTCCTCTGTCATGCCTGTGCGCACAATCTCCTGTCCGTTCAACAACGGGCGGATCAGATCTACATAGGTGTTGTAACCGATAATGACCTCACTCTCGGCCAGCGCGTCCAGCGCCCGTTTGGTGATATGTTCCATATCCCCCGGTCCGAATCCAATCACGAGCAATTTCCCTAATGGGCTCATCGTTATCCTCCTTCTTAAATCTAGGCTATGTTTTCCACACTTCTATCTATTTCACTTATATATGGACATCCTGTAACTCAAAAAAACCCATCCTGCCCGGATGGGTTTCCTATGTACGCATCGTATCATCAGACGGACACAGCATAAGAAGACACTTCTTGTCTTCCGCCATCGTGCCGTTGCTTTCCATCTGCCTGTTCACGCTTGAAATGCTTCTGCATGTTCAGCTCCACGCAAACCTGCAACCAACATGGAAAAAGCAGCGTGCGCCTGATTTCCTGATTTCGTACACCCATCCTCTCCGCGAAGGTTAACGGTGCATACAGATCAAGGTAGGTCTCCTGGCTCGGCATCAACAGATTTTTTCGTCTTCCCCGTTTTCTCACGAGTGACGTCTGAAAAAATCCTCTTCCTTACAGTGGCGGGACCGCTCGGGACTTGCACCCGATTCCCTGTTACCCTTCGCTATCACAAAGGCACCTTGTCTGTCCGCTATTTGATTATGGGTCTTATCATAACCTTGGCTCAATCAGTTGTGCAAGCATGAAAAACGCTTTATTTCAAGTTCTCTGCCTTATTTTTTAACATATGCAACAATTCGTCCGGGTCCGCAGAGATACTCAGCAGCGTTGGATGGTCAACTCCGGTAAATCCCTCGCGCACACTATGACGCACCATTTCCGCCAACGGGTCAAAATATCCGTTCACATTCAGCAGCCCGATGGGCTTGCGATGAATGCCGATTTGCGCCCAGCACAGCACCTCGAACAGCTCTTCAAATGTTCCCAATCCCCCCGGAAGGGCAATAAAGGCATCCGCCATTTCGCTCATGACCGCTTTGCGTTCATGCATGCTTGCCACCTCAATAAATTCGGTGACTCCCCGGTGAATAATCTCTGCATCGAATAACAGGGTCGGCATAATCCCGGTGACCTGACCGCCCCCGGCCAGCATCGCATCTGCGACCTCACCCATCAGCCCCTTGCTGGAGCCTCCATAGATCAGACGAACATGATGTCGGGCCATAGCCTCTCCAAGCTTGCCTGCCTCCTGAAGATATACCGATGAATGTCCGGGTCTGGACCCGGCAAATACACAAATGGAATTCATAATGTCTCAGCTCCTGTTCTGGTATCCCGCATCGAGGCTTTTTCATTATATTAAATAAATATTTTCGTTATAACAAAAACTTCTGTCGATGCATTTCCAACAAAAAAAGATAAAGACCCTGTAGGCCCTTATCTTTATTTTACCCTTTATCGCAAGGATATAGGTTAGTTTTCAGTTCACAACTTCAAGACCGTAGCCGTGCACCGAGGCGCTATGCTCAAAATATCTTCCCAGCTCCACCATCATCGCGCCCATTCGTTCCTCCACTGGAAACACGATCCGTTCAATACCTTCCTCCAAAATGGACTGCGCCGTCACCTTGCCTACCGACACAGCGATCACATCATGGCGAAAAGCTTCCAACACGTCTTCCATCTGCTTCTGTTCCCTCGCATATTGGCACAAAAAGCGGATTTGCGGACCACTGGTGAACGTAACTGCATCAACATTACGACTTACAATATCCGCTAGCAGTGCTTGCAAATTCGCTTCCTCGGGTGGAATATGCTTATAAGGGAGTACCTGCCGGGTAACTGCCCCCTGCTCGTCCAGCCATTTCACCAGCCGTGGGGTCGGATCACCATGCAACTGCAACAGCACTTCCTTCCCCTTCAGATCATACGGCGCAAAAGCACGCGTCAACCCGTCCAAACTTCCATCCTCGTCCCGTACATCTGGTATGAAGCCACGCTTTTTGAGTCCATTGACCGTCTTGTAGCCGCGCGCCGCAATGTTCGAGGATTGCAGCAGCTCCATAATCTGCTCCGCCACGCCCATATCCTCCGCCATATCGAACAGCGCGTCCAGCCCCATACCTGTCGTAAAAATGTTCCAGTCCGGCGGCTGCTTCACCCACGATACAACCGCATTGCGCAGCTCAATATCATCCAGAAAAACCGTACCCTGGGCCGGACGCTGCACTGGCTCGCCTCCCATTTTTGCAACCAGCAATGCCATTTCGTCTGCTTTACGGGGACCGGCAAGGGCAACTCTCTTGCCTGCCATGCGTTGTGCCATCCTGTTCCCTCCCTTGTAGAAATCGAAGTCATAATCCTTTCTACCAAGTATACAATTAGAGGGCTGAAAGACAAATAAGAATTCTTTTTCCAATGAATATAGTAAACTTATAAGTTAGCTTGTCCTGTTCTGCCTGCCTGTTGGCTTTCTTGCTGGCTCGTGCTATCCTGCTGACTCACACTATCCTGCTTCTCTCCAGATGGCTTAGGATATTTGCTATCTTCTTTAGGCTTGGATCGGAGCAGCAGCCATAGCACAAAAGGCATGAAAACAAAGAAAATAACCATTACCATCGTCCATTCCCGGCTGAAATCATAAATTTGGACGATATTAGAGAACAGCATAAAGGAACAGACATAACCCAACAAGCCTACGGGCCAAACCATCAGACTCCCCCGTGTGTGGGCAAACATGCGCTTTACCGCCAAACTGGTTACATACAGATCAACACCAATCTTTGTAAGCAGGGTTGGTACAGTCAGTGCAGCCACAAACAAGTCGAACCGATCCAGAAAGTCGGTTAACTGCAATTGACGCGCCAGTTCATACGATGGATAAAACAGCCGCGACAAGATAGGAACTCCAATAACCAGCTCCTCCAGCAGAACCATGATGATCAGAAAAGCGGTTCCGGTCAAATGTCCTAGCCACGCGCTCCGGGGACCATAGCTTTTTCCCGAAATCACAAAAGGCAGCAGCATAATATCTGCCATATATCCGAGCATACGCCAGCTACCTTTGATAACTCCATTTACATCCGGGTGCAAAATCGGTCTCAGTGCCGAAAAATCCATATTACGCCCGAAAACAAGCGGCATCGTCAGTATCGTCAGAACCGACAACGGTACAAAAATCTCCGCCATATTCACAATCGTGCTTATACCGCCCTTGGCCATGAACGTTAAGGTCAGCAGCATAATAAGGGATATGACAACAATCGGAGTCAGCGGCAAAAGTACAATTCCCACCAGATCGGTAATAATTCTCATATCTCGTGCAAAAATGATCAGAAATAAAACAATATAAACCACAAGTAGCATACGCCCTAGCACGGGGTGAGAACTGACTATGGCCTGTAGCAGATCCTGATCCGGAAAACGCCGCTTAAGCTTCAACATCGCCCAGATCGGCAAGCATATTACGATGGCAGCAATCGCACAGGTCCAATAGGCATGCTGATGCGCGTAATCTGCTGCCTGCGTCGGAGCATGCACAATGGTAATACTGACCTCCATCAACATACCAAGCAGCACGATTTGTCTGGTTGTAAACTGTTTCATACAGGAGACCTCCTTTTTCCCACAGGCATCTTGCGCTCGTTACAACGCAGGAGGGAGCCACATATCAATAAAACGGCTTAGCCATGTGGCCACATAAACGGAACTCTTTGTCGAGGTTCCGTAGATCCAGATACCCATGCTAATGACATACAATACGCGTGAGACCCAGCGATTGACGGCAGGTGCAGCTTTCAGACTTTGGCGTTCAATCAGATACATGAGCAGCATAACCAGCACCAAGGGTAACAAAAATACTTTATTCATTCTGGATTTGCTCCTTTTTGATCCCGAATGGTTTGGTGATCGCACCGATATTCTCAATATGCACAATCGGGTTTATGGTGACCTCCACCTTGGGATACAATTGCTCCCATCGAGGTTTAATCCGTTTCCATTCATCTGGACGACTCATAATGATAGCCCGGCCAAAGCCAAGTATGTCTGAATGATATTTTTGCTGAATAACCCGGACAGCCTCACCCAGCTCTTTCTTGATCTCTTCGGCAACCTGCTGCTCCAGCCACTTCAAATTTCCCTCATTGGATATATCGAATGTTGTCTCATCCTCCCTTACATTCCCATTGCAGTTCAGACGAATGGTCATTCGTATATCATCCCCCTGAATATGAGGCTTGATATGGACGCTATTTTCGATGAGATGAACGGATATATAACCAGCACCTTTAGGAGGAGGAATGAATATCTCCGTATCCTTGGCCTGCTCCATCCCCAATAGTAGAAACCGACTTAGATGGTTATCGATAATCCCTGTTACCCTGTCTTTGCGAAATACAGCCAGCCCATCCACCTGAATATTCGTCTTCTTGTCCTTTATGTTGGCGGGACCATTTTTCACGAGAGACATCACCGGCACAACCGGATCAATACCATCCAGCAGGATTGAATTCATCAACAACTTAATGGAGCGGGGTTCCTTCATATATGCAATGTTGAGCTCACGCACCATCTCTGCTGGATATTGCTCAATCGGGGCATCCGCCTGAAGCACTTCCAGCGCCGAGCCCTTCGTGATGACTATCAGCGAAGACAGACGGTTCTGCGGAATACGCGCCAATACATCCATAAATTTGCTGATCCCCTCACGTGCCAGTGCCTCGCCGAATAATAGTACCCGTCGATGGGAGAAATTCAGCGTTCGTGAAACTCCCCGCTGTTCCTCGGTGCTTGCTCCCCGGAAGCTTGGACCTATCTTGGACTCCAGATAATAGGATTTCGTTCCCCTTGTGCCTCCCCCACCTCCTGTGCTTCCCGAAGAACCGAGCTGTCCGGGGAGAGCAATTTGCATCGTTACACGGTATTGATCCCCTTCCTTATCCAAACCGGTACCCATTACAAAGGCTACATCGTTCACTTCACGACGATCCCAGCATCCCCCCAAAAGAACAGAACAAAGCAACAAACAACTGAGCACAGCCGCTTTACGCACTTTTCCTGCATTACATCCTTCGGGCTTCTTCATCACCATCCCTCCTCGGTTGTAGGCGATCCATTCATCTTTTCCTTCGCTCGTTTGTTGTTGCCTTTTCCAATCCAGGAAGGTCGTTTGGTCAATTTCCACCATGGCGCACGAACGACGATATCCTTTTGGTCCATGTGATTATACGGGCTATACCCGCTCATGTAAGGCACACCAAACGACGTTAGCTGGGTTAAATGTGTAGCGAGCAGTGTGGTTGCGATAATGATTCCAAACAATCCGAATACCCCCGCCATCAGCATGATCGGAAACCGCAGCAAACGAACGGTGATAGCAAAGTTAAAACGCGGAATAGTAAACGACGCAATACCTGTGAGTGACACGATAATAACTACCGGTGCCGACACAATTCCCGCCTGTACAGAGGCTTGACCGATAACGAGCGCGCCGAGGATACTGACAGCCTGGCCGACCGTTTTGGGGAGACGAATCCCCGCTTCCCGTAACGCCTCAAAGGAAATCTCCATAATCAATGCTTCCACCAGGGCGGGGAAAGGGATAGATTCACGCGCCGCCGCAATACTCAAAATGAGCGTCGTCGGCAGCATATCCTGATGATAAGTTGTGACCGCTACATATAATGCAGGCAAAAAGAGGGCTAATATGAGAAAAAGAAACCGAATCCAGCGCACCATATTACTGATGAAAAAGCGTTCGTAATAGTCTTCGCTCGCTTGCATCATCTGCCACATCGTGACTGGCCCAATCAGGGCAAAGGGCGTTCCGTCCACAAAAATGGCAAAATGTCCTTCCAGCAATTGCGCGGTGACCGTATCCGGACGTTCCGTATATTCCATTTGCGGGAACGGTGAAAACGGGTGATCCTCAATCAGTTCCTCTATATATCCCGTCTCCAGCACACCATCAATTTGGATATCGCTGAGTCTTTTTTTTACATCCTCTACCAGCTTCGGATCTATGATCCCCTCGATATAGGTCAGTACGACGCTCGTTTGGGTTTCTTTCCCGATGGTCATGCTGTGCATCTTGAGCTTGGAGGTCTTTAGCTTGAATCGCAGCAAGGCCGTATTCACGCGAAGGGTCTCGGTAAATCCTTCACGCGGCCCGCGAATAACCGCTTCAGTCTGCGGTTCCTCCACGCCACGGCGGACGCCTCCCTTAGCACTGAAAATATACGCACGAGGCGAACCATCTACGAACAAAGCGGCATTGGCATCCAGTATCGCCGCCGAGACCATTTTCCATTGATCCATCGTTTTGGTCTGGGACATGGAAATCCGAGTTTCATCCAGCGGATCTAATGTTCCGTTTACCTCGGGGTCCTTAAGCATCATGCCCAAAATGAAAGGCCGCAGGATATGATCCTGCAAATCCTCCGATTTCACCGTGCCTTCAATATAAGCCAACATCCCTTTGCGTTCAGGGGAAATCATCAGCTCTCGATAGACGAAATCAGAGCAATCCTTGAAAATATCACGCAAAGCAGTCAAATTGTCTTCCAGACTGCTCCTCAACGGCTGTTCCAACCATGATGGTTCAGGCAGTCCTTTAAGAGCATCGTAATTTCGTGTCTTGCGATCTGCAGCCGGAATCGTGCGCCGGCTCCACGGTAATCTCGGCAGCTTGGGAAAGTGTACTTTCTTCATCGTTATCCCCCTCTACGAATGGCCGATCAGGAATATGACATGTAGGATGTACCAGCCTGCAAAGGATTATGTATCCAATAAGCACAAAAAGAAGACTCCAGTTCCACTTTAAGGTGGTTTTGGAGTCTTCTTTTAATCTGATCTTAAAAGTTACCTATTACGCCACTGCGCAGTCGGATGGTGCTTCCCATCGCCACCGCCCTGCTCTGCCGACCAATTTAGGTTAGCAGAGCTTTTTTTATTTCTCTCGTTTTGACAATGTAAAATTGATTATCTCTCCAGTTACAGTTCCAGTCAAAATAATATAAAACATCATAGCATTCAGCTTATATCCCAGTGCATAAAAAATTCCTATGCCTATTGCATAGCCTAGCAAAATACCCGCATAACGTTTTAAAAATTTGTTCATGGAGTACACCCGATAGGGACAACAGGAATTATTCGATGGGCGTCGTCTTTAAAGTTTGTTGTTATAGTTGCTTCTCCACGGTCGGTCTGAATAACTTCGGTTTGGATCTGATTTTCCTCTGACTCAGTCAATTGCTCCGCACTACCTACTGAAGGTAAAATAGTTGCGCAGAGTAATACCGATGCCAAAGTGGGTACGAACACTTTATTGAAAATTCCCATAAATAAATCTCCATCTTACCTGGCTTAATGCAGCTGCAAATAGTTCTATATCCGATTTTAACACTTTATATGTATGGTATATGCTGATCACCTCGATAATCATTCGATGAACGATGTGGTAATTCCTTCAACAAAACAATCCCCGCCGACCAGTTAAGGACAGCAGGGATTTTTAAGGTGTTTTTTGAGTTGTTACTTACGATTATCTTTTTTTGTGGTTTTCATGGTCGCGACGTCTTAAACCTGCCAATCCAATTAATCCTAACAGACCAAGCCATCCCCAATTATCATTATCGTCATCGTTATTATTAGTAGTCAGCATTTGTGTTCTACCATTGTCGTTTGTGCCCCTATTGGTTTCACTGTTTTCAGCAAATGCTACCACCGCTCCAAAACTTGAAATCATTAATGCAACAACAACCATTATCTTCATTTTTTTCAACATGCCTAAACCACTCCTTTAAATTTGTGTTTCCAATCAATTCTTTAATGTATTTAGCATGCCCAGTAGAACTTATTTCGTATACATTATTTGTAATGACAGCATTACTCTTACCTTCACATTAAATCTTCACTACTGGGAATCATAAATTTGTACAACATTAAAATAAACAAGGAGTGGTTTTTATAATGGGTATCCTAAGCGGGAATCCAAAAGACGAGCCCATGCATTACGGAGAAATTTATAGTGTGTGGCAG
>NZ_SLTL01000130.1:0-242 GCF_014858585.1 Paenibacillus sp. 23TSA30-6
TCCACCACGCCTTCACCAGCCCGACCCCCGACTGCCTGGATACCTTCGACACCGATCCGGGTTCAGCTTTGGCTTACGCTTACGACTTCGTCGTCAAAGGCAACGAGGTAGGCGGCGGGTCTATCCGTATCCATCGCCGTGACGTTCAGGAGCGGGTCTTCAACGTCATGGGTATTGGCCCCGAAGAGGCCCAGGAGAAATTCGGTTTCCTACTGGATGCCTTCAAATTTGGCGCGCCACCG
>NZ_SLTL01000131.1:0-234 GCF_014858585.1 Paenibacillus sp. 23TSA30-6
GCACGGCCGAGACAAAGCCACGGGCGATCTCCATGTCCGTTCGACCCCGTACCGCGTCGCGATACTTGAGATCCGATTGTCCTTCCGGCCTTTGCCATTCGAGGTGAACGGCAAAGGGGAAACGTGCCTGGAGCTGCCTCATGGCATCGACGGGACGAACCGGATCAGTGAGCAAAGCGGAGACGTAGCACTGCTCGGAATCGGCGTACTTCGACTCGGTGAGAAGTTCCTCGA
>NZ_SLTL01000132.1:0-232 GCF_014858585.1 Paenibacillus sp. 23TSA30-6
CCAAACGGGGCAGGAGGTTTCCGGCGTTCTTATGGATACAGCAGGCAACCGCGAGCACGGTTGATTGGGAAGGGCAAGCTGGCCGATCGAGCGGGCGGGTGCTGGCTACTGCTGGGGGAGAGATGCCCACCGATCGGCACAGGCTGACGAGTATGCGGACGCGCAATCGCCTGCGCCAATGATTTTTGTTCGGTCAACCATTCCGTCCAGGCATGGCTGCCCGTGCGTCATG
>NZ_SLTL01000133.1:0-232 GCF_014858585.1 Paenibacillus sp. 23TSA30-6
GTTGTGCGCACGCATCCGGAAACCGGCAAACGTGCGCTCTTCGTCAACGAAGGCTTCACCTCGCACATCATCGGCTTGCCGGAAGACGAAAGCACCAGCGTGCTGGAGCAGCTCTTCGCCCACAGCATCCGCGCCGACAACGTCTACACGCACCGCTGGTGCCCCGGTGACATGCTGTTCTGGGATAACCGCTCCACCATCCACTTCGCGCCGGGCTGCCCAGACAAGTATC
>NZ_SLTL01000134.1:0-228 GCF_014858585.1 Paenibacillus sp. 23TSA30-6
TAGCCCAGATACCACATTGAGTGAGCTGGAATGGATTACAGTGGAAGAAACAGTGGATGTACTGAAAGTGCATCAAGAACGTCAGAAGGCTTCTCGTTACTGGACCGCATACCTGGATGGGTATGAAGAACAGTCTCGTTTGCCACAGGCTAAAATCCAGAGCAAAACAGGTTATCAGACGAAGCGCCTGGACTTTGATTTGGGCGCGGGTCTGACGGCTGGAATTCA
>NZ_SLTL01000135.1:0-223 GCF_014858585.1 Paenibacillus sp. 23TSA30-6
TCGTTCCGTCCTCTCCGCTGTTTAAGCGGGAATCGTATCTACAATCCTTCTAAAAATCATAAAAAAAGAAACCTTTCTTTGGTAAAATGGAAGTGCGACCAACCATTTCAAAGGAGAGGTTTCTTTTGTACATTCAATATAACATGGACCAACTTTGCTTGCCAATGGATTTAGAAGAAGATATTCCTCCTAATCACCTCGTTCGTGTCGTTAATGCAGCCGT
>NZ_SLTL01000136.1:0-218 GCF_014858585.1 Paenibacillus sp. 23TSA30-6
TGTTCGCCACGTCCTTCGTCGGCTCCTGGCGCCTAGGCATCCTCCGTGTGCTCTTTGTAGCTTAACCTAGTATTTACGATGTAAATACGATTTGCTTTGAATTTCGCTTCAACACTTACGTGTGAATGAAATTTCAAGGCAGCTACCTTTATTTCACTTGTTTACACAAGATCAGCGTAAAGGAATATTCTAAAACGCAATTTCGTTTCGGTATCCAG
>NZ_SLTL01000137.1:0-216 GCF_014858585.1 Paenibacillus sp. 23TSA30-6
TGTTCGCCACGTCCTTCGTCGGCTCCTGGCGCCTAGGCATCCTCCGTGTGCTCTTTGTAGCTTAACCTAGTATTTACATCGTAAATACGATTGCTTTGAATTTCGCTTCAACACTTACGTGTGAATGAAATTCAAGGCAGCTACCTTTATTTCACTTGTTTACACAAGATCAGCTTAAAGGAATATTCTAAAACGCAATTTCGTTTCGGTATCCAG
>NZ_SLTL01000138.1:0-211 GCF_014858585.1 Paenibacillus sp. 23TSA30-6
GCTCCCCGAACAGGACTCGAACCTGTGACAACTCGATTAACAGTCGAGTGCTCTACCAACTGAGCTATCAGGGAATAATAATCATTTATTCAAGGTTACACCCTGAAAACTGGATCCGAAACTCCATTGCGTCCTATTCTTAGGATAAGCCCTCGACCGATTAGTATTGGTCAGCTCCATGCATTACTGCACTTCCACCCCCAACCTATCT
>NZ_SLTL01000139.1:0-210 GCF_014858585.1 Paenibacillus sp. 23TSA30-6
CCAGAGAGAGCGTTTTGGTTTCCAGGTGGAAGCCGTCGCCCTGGATTCGGGTTATTTGACAACGCCGATTTGCCGTGGTTTGCAAAGCCGTAAGATTTTTGCCGTGATTGCCCACCGAAGATTCCATCCGAAGCAAGGAATGTTCCCGAAATGGAAGTTTGAATACGATGCCAAGCGCAATGTGTATATGTGCCCAGCCCAACAGGAACT
>NZ_SLTL01000014.1:0-142694 GCF_014858585.1 Paenibacillus sp. 23TSA30-6
AACTTGAACACATCATTCATTAGATTATCCTTTTTGCTTAATGGGGTCCACATGTTCCATCCCGTCCTCTTCCTATTTATTACTAGACAGTATGGACACTTTCTCTATTAAACAGACATCTAACATTCACTTTAGCGAAGAAGCTAAATATATAGCTATGCCGTGACCGTGCTATCTGCAACTTGTCTGCGGGTATGGTAGAATAAAAGGCGGTTCATACCGTTTTTAGGATAATAGATCGCTTGAAATTTCAAGGTTTCAACCGCATGAGCGAACACGATGTATATGGACCCCGCAGGGGTAGAGTGTTCCCTCATATCACCATAAGGAAGTGAATGAAATGGACTTATTTTCATATTCCCAAGAGTCGACGCCAAGCAATCGGTTGCTTGCTGACCGGCTGCGTCCGACTTCGCTGGATGAATATATTGGACAGGAGCATGTGGTCGGTCCGGGCAAACTGCTGCGAAGAGCAATAGAGGCAGACCAGGTTTCTTCCATCCTCCTGTACGGGCCGCCGGGATGTGGCAAGACGACGCTGGCGCATATTATTTCACAACACACGCAAGGCGAATTTGTTCGCCTGAATGCAGTGGAAGCGTCAGTGAAGGACGTGAGGGAAGTCATTGACCGCGCACAAACGAATAAATCTATGTATGGCAAAAAAACGATCCTGTTTCTCGATGAGGTACATCGTTTCAACAGTTCGCGTCAGGATGCATTGTTGCCTGCGGTGGAAAAGGGTACGATCGTGTTTATCGGCGCCACAACCGAAAATCCCTTTCACTACGTAAACGGTGCCTTGCTGAGCCGCTCTACGTTATTTCAGCTCGAATCGCTGACGCAGGAGCATTCGCTGGCAGCCATGCGCCGCGCCTTGGGCGATGCGGACAAGGGGCTCGGCTATATGCAGCTTCAGGTGGACGAAGCTGCGCTGGATCACATCGCGTCCATGGCGAACGGCGATATCCGTCGAGCCCTGAACGCGCTGGAACTGGCGGCGCTCACGACGCCTCCGCTGGCAGACGGCACGATTCACGTGACGCTGGAAGTCGCGGAGGAATCCATTCGCCGCCCGATTGTCAAGGCAGACGAGTCCACGCAGTATGACGTGTTGTCCGCCTTTCACAAAAGCATTCGCGGCTCCAGCGACGCAGCTCTGTTCTGGTTTCTCTACGCCGTAGAGAAGCTAGGCATGGACCCGATGACCTTCCTCCGCCGCCTCATCGCGGCGAGCAGCGAGGATATTGGCCTGGCAAATCCGCAGGCGATGGTGCAGGCAGTGAGTGCGCTTGAAGCCTATCGCAATAACGGCTGGCCGGAGGCCAAGCTGAACATCGCGCAGGCTATTTTGTTCGCCGTGGAGAGTCCGAAATCGAATGCCGTATATACGGCAATTTCACGGGCAATGTCGGCTATGGACGACATCAAATCTGCTGAGGTGCCGCTGCATTTGCGAGATGCACATTACAAAGGCTCGGAGAAGCTCGGTCATGTCGGCTATCAATATCCGCACAATTATCCGAACCATTATGTGAAACAGCAATATTTGCCTGATTCGATAGCAGACCGGACCTTTTACCAGGCTACAGAGCAGGGGAATGAATCGAAAATCAGACAAAACCAGCAGTGGCGGGATTCACAGTCGTAAAATATATGTAGCAGACGGATATACGTAGTGTGTAAGATCAGGTTCAGCCGCTGTTATGGTTACACCATGAATACTGCAAGAGTGAAAAAGGGGATATAAAGATGAAAGACGTGCTATTCGTCGGGGCAGGTGGAGCACTCGGAACCTCTGCCCGTTACGGCGTACAAACATTGCTGCCTGCGGCAGGGGCCGATTTTCCACTTGGCGTACTGTTCATTAATTGGATCGGCTGTCTGTTTCTCGGCTGGTTTTTCACCGTAACCTTACGGTCGTGGCGGATCAAGCCTCGCTGGCGACTTGCCATCGGAATAGGCTTTACTGGGGGCTTTACAACCTTTTCCACCTTTGCAGTGGATGCCGTGCGTATGACGGTTCATGATCGTGCGCTTACGGCTGTGTTGTATCTGTTGCTCAGTGTATGTGGAGGTCTGTTTTTGACATGGACAGGTATTCGTCTGGGCACGAAAATGACGCAAGCTGCCCCCAAGGAGGGAAGCTTATGATCTGGTGGGCGGCGACAGGTGGAATGGTCGGTACATTAGCGAGATACGGGCTTGGCATGTGGGTTGGAAAAAGGTTTGGCACCGCATTTCCGTGGGGAACGTGGATCATTAACATCAGTGGTTCATTGCTGCTCGGCTGGCTGTACGGCGAATTTACGCAGCATAATCTGTCTCCTGTACTCTGGATGCTACTGGGAACAGGCTTTTGTGGTGGCTATACCACCTTTTCAACATTCGGGTATGAATCTCTCCAACTGATCGAACGTAGAGAATATCGGCGTACGGCTGTCTATGTGCTTTCTTCGGTGGTGGTAGGGGTTGTAGCTGCGGCTGTTGGGTATGGGGTTAGTTGACGCAATAAAGCCTCCAAAATCCCTACCCTGGCATTTTCAGCCATGAGTAAGGCTTTGAAAGCTTTTTTTATTTGGTATGTTAACAAACACATGATAGAGTACTTGCGCCTGCGAAGCTATTTTTTATCCCGTTCTTTATACAGCTCAGGCAAAAGGGATTCCAGTTCCGGTCTTGGTTCAGGATCGGACAGCTTCATTTCCTCCAGCGTTTGGACGGCAATGCGCAGCACGGTATAATCCCTGTACCAACGGTTATCTGAAGGAACGACATACCACGGAGCCTGCTTGGTTGCGCTTAGCTCCAGCACGTCCTCATAGTATTGAGTATATTGCTTCCAAAATTTACGTTCCTGCAAATCACTCGGATCAAGTTTCCAGTTTTTATGTGGCTTTTCAATCCGGTCGATTAGCTTCTCCAACTGGAATTGTTTTGAAATATGTAAAAAGATTTTGACGACCTTTACACCGCTATCCAGCAGCAGTTGTTCAAAATGTTTGATATGTTTAATATTTCGTTTGGCCTGCTTGTCGGATATCTGACCGTGAACACGTGTAATCAGTACATCCTCATAATAAGAACGGTTGAACGCCGCGATATATCCCCGCCCCGGAGTTACGCTGTGGGCACGCCACAGGAAGTCGTGACTTAATTCTTCGGCTGTAGGCGATTTAAAACTGTGGACAGTCACCCCCGCCGGATTGAGGTTGGAAAATACTTGCTTGATGACGCCATCTTTTCCGCTGCAATCCATACCCTGAAATACAAATAAAACCGCCTGCTTCTTTTCCGTAAATAGTTTGCTTTGTAGTTCCGCGAAACGTTCCTTCAATTGATCTGTTTCCTGCTGAATTTCTTCTTTATTTTTGATATCCTTCGTATCCTTGGGGTTCCATTCTTTTAAAGAAACTTTTTTACCCGGTGTCAGCATTCCTAATGAATCAGACATAGAGGCACGCTCCTTTTCAATTGAAGTATGATATCTTGTCTACATCATATACCCAAATGGGGGTGTTATCAAAATTTCCTTATGTATCAGTGTTTTTTCTTAGTCTAAACGGCTACCTTTTCGACTTTCTGGTCACACTTTTGGTCACAGAATTTTTCTTCAATTTCTAGTGGATCAGATACTTCTTTTTACTCAGTAAATTATTCTATCTTTCTTTTCATCAGCCTTGTAATTGTGTATGGGAAAACTTGCTTTCCAATATTTGTGCAGCAGACTAAATCATTGTCCACATCTTTTTACAACTTTAGGTCTATCTACTTCTTTAACGGGCTTTCCATTCTTTACTTTCTTTTTTATACGATTTATTACTCCTTTTATGTCTGTAGAGGTCAATTCGCCAAGTGTTTTGTCTTTTAGAAAAGGTGAAATATGTGTGGAGTACCAGGCCGATAAGATTTGGCAGTGAGTCTAGTCAAGATGAAGAAAGCTTGATCTACAGAGATTGATACATAAGAAATCGGTTGTAGGCTTTTAACAACTTGTTATAACCCTTGATGTTGCAGAGTTTAACACTACGTTAAACTGTTGGACACAACGTCCAACTTTAGCGTGTCACTTGGTGACATGATTATCTGACATTGAAATTTTAATGGTAGACAAATCTGGCTATGCAAAGCTGCGCCGTAAGAATAAGGAGTTGGATTTACTGATTAGGTGTGCTCAAGTTGAATACACTTGGATATCCCAAAACGGGAAATTAGAAGTAATAAATCGTCAATCTAAATTAGACTCATTGACATTTCAAATGTCGCGTTTCACGATAATCAAAACTCAGTAATTGACGGAGATAAAGATTTGACATGGTAAAGACTTACTCTTGCTGAGATAGGTAGACTGGAGTAACTCTTCTCCATATCATTAATTAGAAGTAAGCGATCTAAACCTGAAATTTTTATGAAGCCTTAAGCTTCAAAAAGCGTATATTGAGCCTGAAGCAGAGCTATAAACTTACATTTCAAGTAGGAATAAAGAATCAAATTGATGTCGGATTATGAAATGTTTTGTTTAAATGGTAGATTGTTGTAAGGGTAAACTGTATATTAATAGTGGAAATGTACAAATAAAAGGGAGGATTGAGTTGAAAACAAAATAAAATCTCAATGACTCTAGTTGTAGTGTCTTTAAAACTGGTGATGCGTTTGGACTTAGTAGTGTAGCAAGTGCTGCCAATGATTTAGTGGTTTTCTGTTGCGTCAGGAATGATAATAAGATTTCCAAATTTCCTAAAAGGGGTGCTAACCTTGAAAAGACTATTAGCTTCCAAGAAAAAACTTTTTTCCATGGTCGGAATATTATCTATTGCCGTGATTTCTATTAGTTCCACTTCTTTTGCAACTAGCTTTACCGGAGGGAGAAGCTCAGCCAATTTTAATGCATATTATGATTCCTCTGTTTCTACGAATGGCTATACCAGTGCCTATGATACCGCACGTTCTGATTGGAGCGCTGCGTCTGGATCAGTAAACATCGGTAAAACTACATCGACGAGTGGGACTCCAGACAAATATTATGTTGGTTCTACAGCTACTTCTGGTTTATTGGGAGTAACGACTCCTTATAACACATCTGGTGGTGTAGCAGGTGTAAGCGATAGATGGGCATTTGCTACTGTGGCAATTTATCATAATCAGATGGAGGCTTACGGTATGAATTCCGCACAAAAAACCTCCAACGCAACCCATGAGATTGGCCATACGTTATCTCAAGCGCATCCATCAACTTCTAGTAGCTCTGTTATGAAACAAGGTATTCAGTCTATCGGTGTTCAAGCATATGACAAGCAATCCTTAATTGCCAAGTGGGGAAACTAATTAGCGTAATAACTAATTTAGGGAAGGGGCACTATTATGACTTTTAATAAAAAAATAAAGTTGGGTATTTCTGTATTAGCGGTAGGGGGACTGATTGCTTCAGGGAGTCTTTTTTTTACATCCACGAATGCTTCTCCAAAATTTTCAGAATTAAATACTCCAAAAATCTCGTTAGAAGCTTCTTATATTGAATACGGAACGGCAGACGAGTTGGACTCCAATGCAGAACTTATTGTGATAGGGACTCCTTTACAGGGTTTTGACGATCGTCAACATATCGTTACGAGCTTTGATGATGGCACTATACAAGACTTTTACACACTTACTAATGTAAAAATTGACAAGGTAATTAAGTCACCCGAAGGTGTAGCACTGAACGCAGAAGAACCTTTGTCTATAGTCGAACCGATTTCTTATATTAAAGATGCTGGGGGCAAGAAAAAAATAGCTTATGAGGATTATACTGAATTGAAGCAAAATGAAAAAAGTATTATTTTTCTCAAGAAAAATACACAAGGACAGTATAGCGTAATCAATATGGATCTCGGAAAGTTTGCTATTGAACCTTCTTCTCAATCCCCTAGTATTTCGGGGGAAAAACAAGATTCAAAAGAAAAATTCCGAAAATCAGTATTGGAAAAATATGATTTGAAATAAAATCAAAAAAAGGTCTGTTCTTTATTTAAACAAAAGAACAGACCTTTTTAGCTAATCTTTAATTCTCTCAAGTAATTTATTTATCGAATTTGTGGAGTTGACTGATATCTTGTACGCAGTATGAGTATCGTCCTTATTCACATACATAGCATTGCTGGTTGGATCGTTATTGTTAATCCATAAATAATAGGAATCTTTTGTTCCATCTTTTTGGAATGTAACTTCGTAATTTGGAGAATCCGTATTAACTGTACCTGATATCTTTTCTGATTCCTTAATTGCATTGATAAATATAATAGTGTCCGAAGTATCATTAAATGTAGCAATTACATCTTTTTTTGTTTGTTGTTGCAGTGTTGCGTCCTTCTGTAGTTTGTAGACTATTATTTTCTCCTGCCCCTTCCCGCTTTGAGAAATAACTATTTTTTCAGCGTTAGAGCTACAAGCTGTTATTAACAACAACACGATAATCAAAAACAATATTCCATTCTTCCGCATAATAGAACAAATCCCCTTTCTGAATTTTACTCTATAGA
Source organism: Paenibacillus sp. 23TSA30-6 (assembly GCF_014858585.1). Lineage (NCBI taxonomy): Bacteria > Bacillati > Bacillota > Bacilli > Caryophanales > Paenibacillaceae > Paenibacillus > Paenibacillus sp. 23TSA30-6. The sequence continues at coordinate 6,519 of NZ_SLTL01000014.1, forward strand.
CGATCCGAATTGGTGAAATGTTTCAGTTTGTAGAATAATTTTGTTTTAATGTATAAAAATAGATAATAGTGTGGGAAGAATTTTGACCGACCTCGCTATCAGGTAATGCGGTTAATGATTCGTGAGGGTGATTTTGGATAATGAAACTTTGTTTGATAGTCGCAAATTCAAAACAATGGGTGATTTAGGAAAGCTTCTCGAGGATCAATTCCTAAGTATGCTTGCTTATGTAGCTGCACAGGAAAGGTTGAAAAATAAACAACGACAAAGTTAAGGAATAGAGGTAGCCAAAGCAGCAGGGGTGAAATTTGGTCGTCCTAAGCAGGAAATCACGCCTGATTTTGTTAGGGTGTATGACAAATGGAAATCTGGAGTAATCAAGGCTGTGGAGGCAATGGAAGAATAGCACTTCCACTCCCATACTTAGGTTGTTTTTTGATTCGATACAATACGCAGATTGAAGGAAAGTTGTTGAGCTGTCCTCTGATTTTCCACCATAAACGATACATAAGCAAAATGTGGGTACTCTTAATCAAGAAATCTTTGTAAACAATCCGAAAAGGTATCTAAAGTAAATAACTGAAAGGTATATGATTTTATTCCAAAATACGGTACAATCAATAAGGATACCAAATCTTCATCTTCTAGTTTATTAACCACATGTTAATTAAAGTGGAATCATATGACGAGTTCACGCTGAAAGGGTGGTTTATCCATGGAAATCACACCTACGATACGGGCAGAATTAGACAGATACCTAAAACAAGAGGGTTTGAGCATAGCACAATTCGGGAATCTTTCAGGCATTAATAGGGGGATAGTAAGTGGTATTGTGACAGGAAATAAGTCTATGTCTGTTAACCAGCTTGACCGAATTACTGAGGCCATGGGTTTACCAGAAGGCTACTTTTACGACTTATTTGTAGAAAACTACATCATCGACATTCCCCCGAATATGAGACGAATCGAGCCATTTTTGTATCGCAGTGCGGAGTTGAACAAGCTGGATGCGATCCGTCGAGTGATGGGAGCCATCATGGACAATCTACTCTATTCGCTCAAACTATTTGACATTGCAGAAGCACTATTTGCACAGGGTCGGCATGCTGCTGCGTTGTTACTCTATGAGGGGATTGCAGAAGCGGAAAAGTACCAGCACTCCGAAAGATTGGCAGTCTGTCAATATCGTATATTCACGATTCAGATTGGAGACGATCAAAGCCGAAACCTCAGGGGATCTGCGATATTTGAAGCTTTTGTAGAGCGCCTGGATGAAATAGACCAGCTTGATGCATTAAAGGATTTGGCAAACGTGTACAGGTCCTTGCGTAAATGGGACAAGGTTGACGAAATGGCAAGGAAAATGAGAGGAAAAGCGGAAGTCCAATATTCAATGAAGCATCAGCAAAAGAATCGAAAGAACAGGGAGCATGAAAAGGAAACCAGGGGACCGTTATTTGGATATATTGCTTATGCTGACTTATTGTGTGCCAGTGTTTGTGAAGCCCAAGGCGATTATCAGCAAGCTCTACAATATACATACGCCTACGCAGACTTGGATTGGGTCAAAGAGACTGACGAGGATACAAAACACTGGGTAAATTTATTCAAAGATTGGGCAGAAGGTAATACGTATGTAAATAAGCTCCTGTCTGGAGATACGAGTGTGCTTCCAGAGTACGTTGAATATATATTTGTGACATCAATGGCCAACAATAATGAGAAGCTCTCAAAGCTGTTGAACGTTATGATAGCAGCTAACCGATATGGAATAGATGTGGATGATGTCCTTTTACGTTTTGAAACGGACATTAATTCTTTTTCTCATCTCCCAGCTTCTACAGATATATATACCCAACAAGTGATACCGGACTATTTTGCATGGTTTGGTTACGAAATGGCTCATTACTATTTACATCGAGGTGTGTACAATGATGGTTTTAAATATTTGATGAATGCAATGGTAAAAGCGAATATACTAAATAACGAGACATATTTTATAAATTGTATGGGCTTATTTTTACATTTTCAGGATTATGCGGTTCCTGAAACTAAAGCAGGGTTTTTTAATCTTATTGAAAAGGTGTGGTTAAGTAATGTTAAAAAAAATGGTACTGCTAATCGTTGCGAGTAGCTTTTTGTTTTTTGTAGCCGTACCCGCTCAGACGCACAATCATGATCAGGGTATTCAGACCCTTGTACAGATTGGTGGATTTTAAACGTGTAACAAATTAATAAGAGTTCGTTCAAAAATGCACTCCTAAAATGGGCTGTTGGAGAGAACCAACAGGTTCAGCCAATGAAATTTTGGGGTGCATTTTTTATATATGAGTAATCAATATACAAATGAAAAGGCAACCCCAAATAATTTTGGTTTGGTAAAGACTCAAACTGACATTGCCCAAAAGTTAAATATTAATACCTGAATTACAGAATATGCTTGAAGAACAAGATTTGAAAGCGACGACTGCTATATCCTAACTTAGGCATCATCTAACAGCAATACACACTACTTTAGACATAGTAAATCTGTTTATATCAGTTCATTTGTCACATAATATAAAAGGTAATTTCAGGATATTAGATGAATATCCGTAAACATCTCCTTCTGATAAGATTACTTCCATCTAAATTAAAGTGGGCGTGATCAAATGGGCAGAATATTGGTTCCACCTAACAAGCTGATGCAAGTGGCTGACCAGTTCTTGCAAGGAAAACGGCAAATGGGACATATGTGTGACCAACTGAATCGGCAAATGATGTTCGTCCAAGGTGGATGGGAAAAAGTCGTACTGGATGTGCCGGGAAATGGCACACCTATTAAAAGGCATCCAGCGATGAAGGCTGGCTACATAAAATTTTTGAACAAATTGGAAAATATGAGATAACCAAGGCTGAAGCCCAGATGGAAGCTAGCAAGCTTCAAGGAGAAATTTTATGGGATACTGTTCAAGGAGCAAAAGGGGCCATTCAGGAAGATTTAACCTTGGGGATGCTGCCCGAAAAAGACCGCGACTATGATTATCAGTTGCTGTTTCATCTACAGGAGTTGGTAGTATAATCGGAATACCTGGATTGATTGGCTCAGCGGCTTTAGCGGCACATGGAGGTACAACCGCAGTTAAAAGCGCAAGTGGAATAGGGAAAAGCTCAGCGGAATTGTGGCAGATGGCGAAGGGAGAAGGTTTTGGAATACAATGAATTGGTGGAACGTTTTGAAATGGGGGAAGAGTTTCAGTTCTACTATAAAAACGATAGCTATTGGATTAGCCAGAATGAAGAAGAGTACTTTCTTACTCGTGAAAGAGACAGTTTTTCGCAGTCGTTTGAATCAGCAAGAGAGTTGTTTGCTAATGGGAAGATTGCCGACAAGACTATTTTAGAATTGTGGGATAACATAGTGATTTGAAAAAGTACAATTTCAGCTTGCCCCTTAACAATAAAAGGGGGCGAGCTTTTTTGCATACACCTTATTATGGATACCCTTCAGCTAATGGTGATTCGATATGACTAGATGAAAAGTAGTGAGCGAAAAGCATTGATACAATAAGGTTTTTTGAGGTTTAATGAGACTAGATGAGAAGCTTATTGATATCTTGTCTACATCATATATCCAAATGGAGAAAAGAGCATCTTTTCATAAAAAAGACGTCCCTCCATAATTAGGAGAGACGCTCTTTATTTAGGCATTTATGCCACGTCAAACGTATATAGATTTAAACCGTTTCAGGCTGAAGCTTTTCAACCTTGTCAATGGTTCCGCCGCCCAGACACCGCTCACCATCGTAAAATACGACAGCTTGTCCGGGCGTAATAGCCTTTTGATGTACGTCGAATACGACGTGTACAGTTCCGTCCTCAAGCCATTGTAAAGTCACTTGTTGATCAGGCTGGCGATAACGGAACTTGGCTGCACAGCGGAATTCGCCGGACGGACGCGTATCCGCGCCTTCAATCCAGTTCACGTCGGTTGCAATTAGACTGGTGGAATACAGGCTATGGTGACGGTCACCCTGTACCACATACAAAATGTTCCGCTCCAGATCCTTGTCAGCTACGAACCACGGTTCGCCTGAACCGGAGCCGCCAATACCCAAGCCTTGCCGTTGGCCGAGTGTATAGTACATCAGACCATCATGGCGTCCTTTGACTTCACCTGTAGCGATATCCACCATGTCTCCGCCCTTAGCAGGCAGATACCCGCTCAGAAACTCCTTGAAATTACGCTCGCCGATGAAGCATACGCCTGTACTGTCCTTCTTCTTGGCTGTATACAGTCCCGCAGCTTCCGCGATCTTGCGGACTTCCGGCTTCGGCAAATGCCCGATAGGGAACATCGCCCGAGACAATTGCTTTTGGCTCAATGCATTCAGGAAATAGGTTTGATCCTTGTTGCTGTCCACGCCCCGTTGCAAGTTGAAACGGCCGTCTTCTTTCACAACCCGAGCGTAATGTCCTGTAGCGACATAATCCGCGCCCAAATCCAGCGCTTTATTGAGAAATTCGCCGAATTTAATTTCGCGGTTGCACATGACATCCGGGTTTGGAGTACGTCCAGCCTTATATTCATCAAGAAAATACGAGAATACCTTATCGAAGTATTCTTTTTCAAAATTGACGGTATAGTAAGGAATGTCGATCTGCTCACAGACACGGCGTACATCCTCCGCATCCTCCTCAGCCGTACAACGGCCAAATTCATCCGTGTCATCCCAGTTTTTCATGAAGATGCCGATTACGTCATAGCCCTGCTCCTTCAGCAGCAGCGCGGTAACGGATGAGTCGACGCCCCCGGACATGCCGACGACGACACGGGTTTCATGATTGGCTTTAGCCATGGTCATCACCCAATTCTCTCAATATTGTTGTAGAACCCTCCAATTATAACATAAACGATAATAAGTTACGATGGCTGGACGGTCCAACGACACAGAGAACGATGGGAGAAAGTTCTAAAAAATGGGCCAAAGCCGTTCCAAATGGCCCGAAAACAACTTTTTTTAAGATTGTCACCGTAATGTTTCCCTTTACCTGCCCTAATATGTTAACATAAGCTGAGGGTTAAGATCGGAATAGAGAGGTATATAACACCAGTTATTCCGCGTGTTTAACGGAATTGTTACTATAAGTGAGGTGGCACAATTGAAAATATCAACAAAAGGCCGTTACGGCCTGACGATTATGATGGAACTTGCAGCCAGGTTTGGCGAAGGTCCGACGTCATTGAAAAGTATTGCCGAGAAAAATCAGCTCTCCGAGCATTATCTGGAGCAGCTTATTGCGCCTTTGCGCAATGCAGGTTTGGTAAAAAGTATCCGTGGTGCTTACGGCGGTTATATTCTGGCGGGTGAACCGGCAGGGGTAACGGCTGGAGACATTATCCGTGTATTGGAAGGTCCGATTTCTCCGGTGGATTTCACTGAAGAAGACGATCCGGCGAAGCGTCAGCTATGGCTACGGATTCGTGACAGTATTGCAGAAGTGCTGGATTCCACTACACTCAAGGACTTGATCACATACCAGGAACATGATGAATTGGATAACTACATGTTTTATATTTGAGGTGAATCGACATGAACAGAATTTATCTGGATCATGCCGCATCGACTCCTATGCATCCTGAGGCTGCGCAGACTATGATGGACATCATGACCGGCCAATTCGGCAACGCTTCAAGCGTTCATGCCTTTGGTCGGGATGCCAAGCGCACCGTCAGCGCTGCGCGGGATGCCGTTGCGGCCTCTTTGGGCTGCAAGCCTGAAGAAATCATATTTACAAGCGGAGGGACAGAAAGCGATAATCTGGCCCTGTTCGGGACGGCTACGACAGATGGCCGAACTTCCGGCCATATCATTACGACGGCCATTGAGCATCATGCGGTGCTTCATGCTTGCGCTGAACTCGAAAAAGCAGGTTACGAAGTGACCTATGTGCCAGTCAATAGCTTTGGGCGCGTCAATCCAGCGGATATAGGGGCTGCGATTCGGCCGAATACTTTTTTGATCAGCATGATGTATGCCAACAATGAGGTAGGCGTAATTCAACCGATCCATGAGGTGGGGCAGATTGCCGGAGAACATGGCATTGTATTTCACGTGGATGCGGTTCAAGCTTACGGACATATACAGATAGATTGCCAGAGCCTTCCGGTTGATTTGCTTAGCGTATCCGGTCATAAGATCAACGGCCCGCAAGGCGTTGGAGCTTTGTATATCCGTCAGGGTACACGTATCCAGCCTTTGATGCACGGGGGACTTCAGGAGAAAAAACGCCGTGCAGGGACGGAAAACATTGCCGGAATTGCAGGCTTGGCTAAAGCAGCTTCTCTTGCCAACACCTCTATAGAGGAACGTTGGACGCTCGATATGAATCTTCGCCAAACGCTACTCAAAGCACTGGAAGACACTTTGGGCCGAGACGCTTTTGTAATCAACGGCGACCCTGAGCATTTTTTACCGAATGTTCTGAATCTCAGCTTCCCGGCTATCGGTACGGAGACCATGCTGATGAATCTGGACATGGAAGGAATTGCAGCAGCCAGCGGTTCAGCTTGTACATCCGGGTCCTTGGAACTGTCGCATGTATTGCAGGCGATGGATCTTCCTGAAGATGTTTTGAAATCAGCGATTCGGTTTAGCTTCGGTTTGGGTAATACTACGGAAGAAATGGAATACACGGCCAAGAAAATTGAAACCATATGGAAGCGGCTGCGTACTAGGTACTAGGGATTTCTCCGCACTTTAATAAGAAGGGAGGGGCGGTTTTCCATTTCATTGCATGAACGGAACCAAGGTCTGACACGCATGAAGGAAAAGGACCGCACCTCCGTTCGGATTGCAGAATGAGGAGGCACCCTATTATGAAGCTTCAGGATATGATCGGACTTGCCGTTTTTGATGTTGAGGACGGGAAGCAGATTGGTAAAATACACGATTTTATGGTGACGGCTGATTGGAAAATTACAGGGATCGCGTTGGAGGGCAAGGGCCTTTTTTCATCTCAAGTAAAAATGGTGGCTTGGGATGACATCGTCGCTTATGGCGAAGATGCAATTATGATTCGCAATCAGCAGGCTGTCCGTAAAACGGAGGCCAATGATATACAACATACGTATTTGCTTGGACCCGGTAAGCTGAAGGATTTATCCGTGCTTACAGAGGAAGGACTTATGCTCGGACATATTTCGGATGTTTATTTTGACCAGGAAATGGGCAATAACATAATAGGCTTGGAAATCAGCGATGGTTTTGTATCGGATATTATAGAAGGGCGGAAATGGCTGCCCTGCACCGAAGAAATGTCCATCGGGGAGAATGCTGTTATGGTGCCCCCGTTAAGCGAGCAGCGTTTGGAAAAAGCCATATATTCTGTTAATGGATAGGGTGAGTTTATTGAGATGTCCGAATTGTAATTCCAAAGATATCGGCAAAATCGGCTCCCATCAATTTTATTGTTGGGGATGCTTCATCGAACTTCAAGTGAATGGTGAAAAAATGTCCGTCTACCAAGTGGAAGAGGACGGTACGCTCAGTTCGCTGGACGACCTGTTCTTTGGAGATGACATGGCACAGCAGGACCTGCCGCAAATCCATGCTTCTTCCTAAGTTCACTCTGGAGTAGGGACAGGCAGTCCATCTAATGTGTTGTGGACTATACCGTTCGGCAGATGAACGGATAACAGATTTGACCATACTAGATGAATAACGAAGAGGGTGATTCCCAATGGCTATAATAGCCCGGGAGTCACCCTCTTTTTCTCATGTAGATTCCTGTCTTGGATGTATAGCATGCTGTTTATCTGTTTTTTTAAGCAGCAGAAGTGTTTTATAGCTTAAAGCGTTTGACCTCTTCCAGCAGCAGGTCTGCGTGCGAGTCAAGTTTGGCGGAAAGCTCGGCAATATTGTTCATGGAGTGCCCTTGCTCCTGCACGGAGGAAGCCACTTCCTCGGTGGAAGCTGCGCTTTGCTCAGAAACGGCGACTACGCTGGAAATGACATCGGAAATATGTCCGGCGTTTGTACGGAGATGACCAGCCGCAGCGGATACGTCCTCAATCTGGGTAAGCATATGCTGAGAAGCTCCCCGTATGGACTCGAACGCTTGTCTCGTAGCGGTAGCCGCACGTTCCTGTTCTACTGTTACAGCGAGAGCCTTCTTCATTTCCTCTGCGCTCCGCAGTCCCGCAACCTTGATTTCCTCTAGCTTGTGCATAATGCTGTCACTGGAGCTTCCTGCTTGTTCAGCCAGCTTGCGTACTTCCCCGGCAACGACGGCAAAGCCGCGTCCGTGTTCCCCGGCACGGGCTGCTTCAATGGAAGCATTTAGCGCCAGCAGATTGGTTTGGGCTGCGATATCATGAATGGCCCCCGCCAGCCGTTCAATATCCTGTGTTTTCAACGTGAGCGAGTCTACAGCTTCACCTACAGCGGTTGTGGTTTGTCTGGACTCGGCTGCAAGCTTCGCTTGACGCTCCGCTGTTTCGTACCCGGCCAGCACGGCAGAGTCTGTTTCCAGCACGGCGGTTTGGGTTCGCTTGACACTTTGGCCGATTTGGTCGATGGAGCCCGTCATATGTGATAGCTTTTCAGAGCCGGAATATACAGCCTCGGCCTGATCACTTGCTCCTTGGGCAAGCTCCTGAACGGCACTGGAGATTTGTGATGCAATGGTCCCGGTATCCTTGGCGTGCTGGTGCATGTCATGAGAAGCTGAGCTGACCTCGCCAGCCGTATCTGCCACTTTGCGCAGTAAGTGAGAAAGATTATCCGACATGATATTAAAATCCGTACCCAAGCTGGCAATTTCATCTTTGCCCTTAATATCCACACGTGCTGTCATATCCCCTTCAGCAATCCGCTTGACGTTCGCTTGAAGCCTCCGAATCGGCTTGATAAAGCTGTTCGCCGCCCAGACCGCCAAAAGCATGGCAACAACGAAAATAATAGCTACAGTAATCAACAGTTGGTTACGAGTGGAGTAGTACTCCTGAAAAGCAATATCTTTTGAAATAGACAAGCCTACAATCCAGCCTGTGCTGGGCATTTTCTTAAAATAAATCTGGGAATCACTGCCATTGTAGTTGTAGTCGGATTTTCCCGAAGGGGCACTGAGCAGAGTGGCCGTTGATGAACCCAACTCGGGCGTATCCTTGAGATTTTTACCAGCCAGCTTGCTGTCCGGATGCGCGACCACCACTCCATTCTGGTCAATCAGAAATGCGTAGCCTAATCCGTTCAGGTTTATGTTTTTAATGATTTTTGTCATGTCGTTTAACATAATATCTTCACTGATCACCCCAGTGATAGAGCCATTGGAGTCCTTGAGAGGCTTTGCAATGGAAATGGTGAAGTCCTGGCTTCCTGCATCAATGTACGGTGAGGAATAATACAATTCCCCCTTGGTTTGGGCATCCTTGTACCACGGACGTGTGCGAGGATCGTAGCCCGCATCAGACCAGCCGGAGCCATCCCAGTAGGTTCCATCCTCAAATCCTGCATAAATGTTAGCGATACTTTGATCCTTATAGTTTTGAAAGGCCGCCTTTAGAGAGGCTATTTTGGCATCTGGCGGAATATTGCCGGATTCCAGACCTGCAGCTAATGTCTCGATAATTTTGGCATTGCTGCTTGTCCATCCGTCGAGCTGATTGACGGTTTCGGTGGCTTTACTGTTCATAAGCTCTTGTATGTCACGGTTGGCCTGATTTTTAATGCTTGTCATGCTAATGACGGACAAAGGCCCAGCTGCAACGATAACAATACAGGTGAAAAGGAGAATAAGCTTCATTTTTAAGTTCATGTAACGACCCCCGATGATTCAGAAATGTGAAAGCTCAAATAGTTCTTTGTACTTATATCGTCAGATAGAGTGGCTTTGTTAATCATTTTCAATTGTTTTCATTCTTTCTTCATAATCATTATTTAAGGCGCCTCCACAGTTATGGGAAGGATTAAAGTAAAGGTACAGGCATATACTGAATAGAGGCTAGTCCGGTAAGGGGGCACGGTATGGAGCAATTAACGAAAAGCAGGCTGTTCCGATACGGAATATGGACGCTGCTGGGACTTGTCATTCTATATTTTATCTGGCTGCTGCGGCCTTTGTTTTTGCACCTGTATGATTTTCTAAAAACGATTATTGCGCCATTTGCGGTGGCGATGATTATTTCCTATGTGCTTAATCCTGTGGTCAATATGCTGGGCGGACGCAAGGTACCTCGAAGTGTAGCCGTTCTGCTCATTTATGCCGTATTTTTGGGCAGCCTCGTCGTTATTCTGATGCACCTGATTCCGATGTTTATTGATCAACTGGATGAACTGAATGAGCATCTGCCTGAGCTGACCATGCATGCACAGGGATTAATGACGAATATGGACGGAAGTATTTTACCCCAAGGGGTACGCTCAGGTATGAATCAGTGGTTTTTTCAACTTGAAAACCGGATGGCTACAGGCATTGCCACTTTTATGGACAACATCGGCGGGATGATCAATATGTTGTTCAATGTGTTCATTGTGCCGTTTCTCATTTTTTATATTTTAAAGGATTTCGATGTGTTTGAAAGGGCCATTGTGTCTTATCTCCCGCGATCGCGCCGCAAGGCTATTGTAACGGTGCTCAAGGAAATTGATCAGGCGCTCGGTAACTATGTACGTGGACAACTGCTGGTGTGTGTCATTATCGGGGTGATGGCCTATATCGGATATATGCTGATTGGCATGCCTTATGCGCTGCTACTGGCAGGAGTGGTGGCTGTGTTCAATATCGTGCCGTATTTAGGCCCGTTTTTGGGGGCTGCTCCAGCGGTCGTTATGGCTTCTACGGTTTCTTTTAAAATGGTGCTGCTGGTCGTAGTCGTCAACACCTGTATTCAAGTGCTGGAAAGTAACGTCATTTCTCCCCAGGTGGTTGGACGAACCTTGCATTTGCATCCGATTGCCATCATTTTCGCACTGCTGGTGGGCGGGGAAATAGCGGGAATAACCGGGTTGATTTTGGCGGTTCCGGTGATGGCGGTCTTGAAGGTGGCGCTCCAGCATTTTTTTGCTTATTACGTGAAGCGCAAAACGATCTGATTTCGTTTCATATCCCCGTCTGAAATCGCGTTGACACGGCTAAATGACACGGATATACTGAATTGAGTATGTTTAAATGTGTTTATCCAGTAGGGAAAGCTCATTTCGGAGTGCGGGCTGAACCCGCCGGGATGCTCCCGTTACCAGTGAAAACAAGGCGATCGCTCGTCCGTTAATCAGATGTTGGGTGCGCAGCTTGCGCATGTAGCATTTCTTACAGAGGGGACGACGATAACCAGGGTGGTACCGCGATACAATCGTCCCTGATCCGTTCAGGGGCGTTTTTCTGTTTTTATGGCCTGTGCCAAGTACAAGTGACACTATAATTTAGGAGGCTACTTATATGAAAGCTAGTGAAATCCGCTCCAAATGGCTGGAGTTTTTTGAAAGCAAGGGACATGTGATTGAACCAAGCGCACCGCTTGTTCCACATAAGGATCCTTCCCTGCTGTGGATTAATGCGGGGATGGCACCGCTTAAACCTTATTTTGACGGCCGTGTGAAGCCTGAAAATCCGCGTATCGCCAATTCGCAAAAATGTATTCGCACGAATGACATTGAAAATGTCGGCAAAACGCGCCGTCACCACACCTTTTTCGAGATGCTCGGTAATTTTTCGATTGGCGACTATTTTAAGGAAGAAGTCATTGTGTGGGCATGGGAGTTTCTGACTGATCCGAAGTGGATCGGCTTTGACCCGGAGCGTCTGGCTGTAACCGTGTATCCTGAGGATGAAGAGGCGTACAAGCTGTGGAACGAAAAGGTAGGACTTCCTGCTGAACGTATCATCAAACTGGAAGATAACTTCTGGGATATCGGCGAAGGCCCTTGTGGACCTTGTACGGAAATCTTTTATGATCGCGGCGAAGCTTACGGCAGCGACATGACGGACCCTGAAATGTATCCGGGTGGGGAAAACGAGCGTTATCTGGAAGTATGGAACCTCGTATTTTCACAATTCAACCATAACAAGGATGGCAGCTACACGCCGCTTCCGAACAAAAATATTGATACAGGCGCCGGATTGGAGCGTTTTGCATCCATTTTGCAAAATGTGGATTCCAACTTTGATACGGATATTTTCCAACCGATTATTCAGAAAACAGCTGCTATGGCAGGGGTTAAATATAACGAAAATGTGGACAGCGATGTGGCTCTCAAAGTGATCGCCGACCATGTTCGTACCGTAGCTTTTGCGATTGGTGACGGTGTGCTGCCTTCCAACGAAGGCCGTGGTTATGTTATCCGTCGTTTGCTGCGCCGTGCTGTACGTTACGGAAAAATGCTGGGCATGAACCGTCCATTTATGTTTGAACTGGTGGAAACGGTGGGAGATGTCATGGGCGTGTACTACCCTGAGGTAGTGGACAAGCGTGATTTTATCATCAAGGTAATCAAAACGGAAGAGGAACGCTTCCACGAAACGCTAACGGACGGATTAGCTATTTTGGCTGATATCAGTGCTCAGGCAAAAGCGGAAGGTCGCGATGTCATCAGTGGAGCGGACGCTTTTAAACTGTATGATACGTATGGTTTCCCATTCGATCTCACCGAGGATTATGCGGACGAGCAAGGCTTAAAAGTAGACCGTGAAGGTTTTGATGAAGCGATGCAGGAGCAACGGCAACGTGCGCGTGACGCTCATCAGGACAATGCCAGCATGAAGATTCAAGGTGGAGCCTTGTCTGACCTGGCGGTTAAAAGCGACTTTGTTGGATATAATGACCTCATAACCGAGTCTAAAATTGTGGCTATTGTATATGAAGATGTGCTGGTGGATAGTGTTAGTGAAGGACAGACTTGTCAGGTTGTGCTGGACGTGACTCCTTTTTATGCTGAAAGCGGAGGACAGGTCAGTGACCATGGCTTGCTGCGCGGGGGTACGGTAACGGCGAAGGTCGAAGGGCTGTTCAAGGCACCGCAAGGCCAGCATGTACATCAGGTCGTCGTGGAAGCCGGTGAACTTAACATTGGCGATACGTTGAAAGCGGAAGTGGACCAAGTATCTCGCGGTGAAATCGAAAAAAATCACACGGCTACGCATTTGCTTCACAAAGCACTTAAGGAAGTACTGGGTGACCATGTCAATCAGGCAGGTTCACTGGTGGAGCCTGGGCGTCTACGTTTTGACTTCTCCCATTTTGGAAGCATTACGCCGGAAGAACTGGCGGATATTGAGCTGCGTGTAAATCGCGCCATTTGGAGCCAGCTCGATGTAAATATTGAACTGAAACCGATTGATGAAGCCAAGGCTCTTGGAGCGATGGCGCTGTTCGGTGAAAAATATGGAGATATCGTACGTGTCGTCAAGGTAGGCGATTACAGCATTGAGCTGTGCGGCGGCTGTCATGTGAGCAACACCTCACAAATCGGACTGTTCAAGCTTGTCAGCGAGAGCGGCATCGGATCGGGTGTTCGCCGGATTGAAGCGGTGACCGGACGCTTTGGCTTTGAATATATGGAGGGCCAGTTGGAGTTGCTAAAAGTATCGGCAGGTCTGGTGAAGTCCAAGCTGTCCGAGGTGCCAAAACGCATCGAATCCTTGCAGCAGCAAATTAAAGACCTCAGTCGTGAAAATGAATCGCTGCAAAGCAAGCTGAGTGTTATTGAAGCGGGCCAGTTGACCGATCAGGTCGTACAAGCTGGCGGAGTACAACTGTTGGCTGCACGTGTACAGGCTTCCAGTATGGATGCGCTGCGTGCAATTGCCGATGAACTGAAAGGCAAGCTTCCGACTGCTGTGCTGGTGCTAGGGGCTGCGATGGACGACAAAGTTAATTTTGTCGTAGCTGTACCGGCAGAGCACACCAAGACCGGGCTTCATGCAGGCAAGCTTGTGAAGGAAATTGCTGCGGTATGCGGCGGTGGTGGTGGCGGCCGTCCGGATATGGCGCAAGCCGGAGGCAAGGATGCCAGCAAGCTGGACGAAGCGCTCGTGCGCGCCCGTGAATTGGTAGTGGCGGCTTCTCAAGGATAAAGTTCGATAATTTTTGCGGAATTTTGGAAAAAACCGGACTTAGACATTTCCTTGAAGGGCTCTGCTTATGGTATGATGTATAAGAATAAGCTGGCATAAACATGTACACATGTTTTGTGGAAGCGAGGTGTCAACAGTGGATTCCATGGACAAAACGGTCAAATTTAATGTCAAGGCGGATGAGAAGGAAGCTTCTGCTCAGGAGATTTTGTTGACCGTATATGATGCTTTGGTAGAAAAAGAATACAATCCGATCAATCAGATTGTCGGGTATTTGTTGTCAGGTGATCCGGCTTATGTGCCACGGCATAATAATGCCAGAAGCCTGGTACGCAAAAAAGAACGCGATGAATTGATTGAAGAGCTGGTTCGTTTCTATCTGGCCAAGCACCGTTAGGAGACAGGCATGAAAGTAATGGGATTGGATTACGGGGACCGCCGAATCGGGGTCGCCGTAAGTGATGCCTTCGGCTGGACCGCCCAAGGATTGGAAGTCATAGAACGACGCGGTGACGACAGCGAGTTCGGTAAGATTGCAAATCTGGTCCGTGACAATGAGGTCGGCGAGGTTGTAGTAGGCTTGCCGAAAAACATGAACGGTACCGTGGGTCCACGCGGTGAGATTTGCATTGAGTTTGCGAACCGACTCAAGGAGTTACTGGGTTTACCCGTTCACCTTTGGGATGAACGGCTGACGACGCGTTCGGCAGAGCGCACGCTCTTGGAGGCCGACGTCAGCCGAAAAAAACGCAAGCAGGTGGTAGACAAACTGGCCGCAAGCCTGATCTTGCAAAACTATTTGGACGCACACAGTACAAGGTGAGGGGGATTTCGTAATGACTGAAAATCAAGTGGGTATGGAAGAAGAGCCGGAAATTATTTACATTGCCGATGACGAGGGCAACGAGGAAGAGTTCGAGGTCATTATGAAGTTTGAGGTAGACGGTTCCGAAGCGAAGTACATGATGGTTGCGCCAGTGGACCCTGAAGCCGACGAGTCCGATGTGTACGCCTTCCGTTACGAGGAAGAAGGCGATGATATTAAATTGTTTGTGATCCAAGACGATGCCGAATGGGAAATCGTTGAAGAGACCTTTAATACATTTGTGGAAGAAGAGGACGAGGAAGACGGGAAATGACGAACTATTCACGTGAAGACCTGAGCTGGACCTCTGATTTGAAGGAAGCGTTCGGCGGCGATGTAGAGCTACAGGATGAACAGGGCCGTGCGGTACGCATGGAACTGGAAGCGGAGTTCAAGGTAGGAGAGCAACGGTACGCCGTATTGCGCAAACCCGGAGCTGCTGAAGGCGAGCATGAGCTGTATCATGTGAGCCCATCCCCGGAAGGCGATATTTCCATCACCACGATTGAGGATGACGATGAGTGGGAAGATATTTCCGAGCTGTATGATGAATGCACACTGCCGGAAGAGCTGTAAGGTCTGGATAACGAGGAGATCAAACCTGAAAGGGCGGACCAGTCCGCCCTTTTTGGCTGTGAAGGAGTTGGGTGGAATTGAAGCGAAGGACGACATTGGTTACGTTGCTTCTATTGTTTGTGATCATAGCAGGCGGAGCAACTCTCTATATTTGGAATGCCATGCAGCCTGTCCAAACGAAGACGCAGCCGGTTGCATTTACAGTAGTGAAGGGAACGGGTACATCCGCTATAGCAGATACACTGGAGCAAAAGGGACTCATACGTAATGCGCTCGTGTTTAAGGCTTATCTTAAATTCAAACAGCAAGGCAGCACATTTAAGGCCGGAAAATATGAGGCTCAGCCCGGTGCTACCTTCGATCAGTTGATTGCCAAACTATCGGCAGGGGACGTTGTGAAAGAGGAAATGATCCGTTTTACGATACCGGAAGGATTTACGATCAGACAGATGGCTGATAAGCTGCAAAAGGAAGGACTGGCGGACCAGAAGCAATTTTTGCAGCTGGCCAACGATCCGTCCGCTTTTGACGTCGCGCTGGTGCGGGACATTCCAAAGCAGGCGGGGCTTCGCTATGCGCTGGAAGGCTATCTTTTCCCGGAAACCTATGAGCTTAAAAAGGGCAGTACGACCAAAGATATTATACAGGCGATGCTGGATCAGACGCAAAAACGTCTGGAGACCGTTCCCGATTTGGACGCCAAGCTGAAACAGCGGGGGGAAACACTGCATCAACTGCTGACCGTTGCTTCTCTGGTGGAGCGCGAGGTCGTTGTGGATAGTGAACGGCCTGTCGTGGCTGGCGTTATTTATAACCGGCTCAAGCAGGATAAGAAGCTGGAAATTGACGCTACCGTTCAATATATGCTGGACAAGCAAAAGGAACGGCTTTATTACAAGGATCTGGCTGTAGAAAGCCCATATAATACGTATTTGCATCAGGGGCTTCCACCGGGGCCGATTGCAAGCCCCAGTCTGAAATCAGTGGTAGCGGCTTTACAGCCGAACGCTACGGATTATTTATTTTATGTGACCAAAAAAGATGGAACGCACGGACATTTGTTTGCCAAGACATATAAAGAACATTTGCATAATATTCAGGTGAGTAACCGTAAGACAAATTAGGAGGTGAGCCTATGGCTTACAAACCCGAACTATTGGTAACTGCCAGCTCTCCGGAGGATGCCCGTCAAATGCTGGAGGCTGGAGCCAGCGCATTACTTATTGGAGATGACCGTTTCGGAATGCGGTTACCGGGACATTTTACACCGGACCAAATCCGTGAGGTTGTAGAAGAAGCTCGAAAGCATACGGCCCAGGTATATGTATCCATGACCAACTTGATGACGAACGAGCTATTGCCGTTCCTTCCCGAATACGTGCAGACGCTTGCCGGATGCGGTGTAGATGCCATTGAGTTTAATGATCCGGCAGTATTGATGGCGGTAAAGGAATATGCCCCTCATGTGAAGTTGTTCTGGAACGGTGAAATGATTTCCACCAACTTCGCAACCGCCAACTATTGGGGAGAGAAGGGCACTTCGCGCGTCATTTTGGCCCGTGAGCTGAGTATGGACGAAATTACGGAAATGGTGCCAAAGTTGAACATGGAGGCGCAGGTTCAGGTGCATGGCATGACTAATATTTATCATTCCAAGCGCAAGCTTGTACAAAGCTATATGCTGCATCAGGGACGCCCGGTGGAAGGTGATCTGGGCAGAGAGCGTGGCTTATTTTTGATCGAAGCAGAGCGGCAGGAAGAGAAGTTTCCGATTTATGAGGATATCAACGGAACGCATATTATGAGTTCGGATGATTTTTGTATTATGGAGGACCTGCATATTCTGATGGAGGCAGGCGTGCATAGCTTTAAGATTGAGGGCTTGTTGAAGCCTGCGGCTTATAACGCGGCGGTCGTTCGTGCTTATCGCAAGGCGATGGATACTTTTACAGCCGATCCGGACGCTTATGCTTATGATGAAAGCTGGCTGGATGAGGTTCGCCGTCTTCAAGATCCTGAACGGGAACTGTCCTTCGGATTTTTCTATAAAGAACAGGTTTATTAATTTGAAAATGAGTACACAGAGGGGGGAACGTCATGGGAACGATGACCAAAACGAGAAAGTATATGGGCAAGCGGAATCGTCTGGATAAGCCGGAGCTGCTGGCTCCTGCCGGAAATCTGGAAAAGCTGAAGTTCGCTATTCACTATGGCGCGGATGCCGTGTACATTGGTGGACAAAAATACGGTCTGCGCTCCAATGCCGATAATTTCAGCTTTGAGGAAATGCGGGAAGGCGTAGAGTTCGCGAAAAAATATGGTGCCAAAGTTATTGTTGCTACCAACATTTATGCGCACAATGAGGATATTGCGGGGATTGAAGAATACCTGCGTAATTTGTACAATGCGGGTATTCATGCTGTCATCGTCGCTGATCCTGCGATTGTATCTGTGGCATTGCGTACGGTGCCGGAGCTGGAAGTGCATTTGAGCACTCAGCAATCGACGCTGAACTGGCAGGCGGTAAAGTTCTGGAAGAATGAAGGACTGCCGCGTGTGGTACTGGGCCGTGAGACCAGCCTGGAGGAAATTGAAGAAATTAAAAAGCATGTGGACATCGAAATCGAAGCTTTTGTCCATGGTGCGATGTGCTCTTCATTTTCCGGCCGTTGCGTGCTGTCCAATCACTTTACGGACCGAGATTCCAATCGTGGGGGCTGCTGTCAGTCCTGCCGCTGGAAGTACGATCTGTTTGAGGATGCCCGTCAAGACGAGGTGTGGATATCTGAGGAAGAGGCGCAGGATAGTAATGTGCTGAAGCAATTCCAGCTTGGTGTTAATCAACTTCCACTGTTTGAGGAAAATGATAATGCTTTTTCCATGGGCTCTAAGGACCTTTGCATGATTGAAAATGTCCCTGATCTGATTGACGTCGGTGTAGATAGCTTCAAAGTAGAGGGACGTATGAAGTCCATTCACTATGTGGCTACGGTTGTAAATGTCTATCGTCAAGCGATTGACTCCTATATGGCTGATCCTGAAAATTATGTGCTCAAGCCGGAATGGATTGATGAAATTAACAAGGCGGCCAATCGTCCGCTGAATACCGGCTTTTTCTACGATACACCGGATCATGAGGATCATATTTATGAACCGGAAGAAAAGGCTGCACCTTATGATTTTGCCGGACTGGTTATGGACTACGATGCTGAGAGTGGTATAGCCACCATTCAACAGCGTAACCATTTTAAACCGGGACATGAAATTGAATTTTTTGGTCCGAACGGTACGTTTTTTAAACAAACGGTCGGAACGATCTGGGATGAAGAAGGTAACGAACTGGATGCTGCCCGCCACCCGCTTCAACGGATCAAAATGAAGGTAGATCAGCCTGTATCTTATTTTGACATGATGCGTAAAAAGAAGTAATTAAGTCTTAAGTCTTAGATAAAAAGATTCAAAAGCCTCTCCTATCGGTTGGAGGGGCTTTTTTTTGAATACTTTTCTAGGAAAAAAGTTTCACAAAATTTAGTGGGAGTTGAAAGGAAAGCTACATTCCTTGTCGAATAGTTCCGATAGATATGATATAGATAATAGATACATAACGGATACGTGGATCAGGAAACTAATTATAGGGTGGTAGGTGAGAGAGATGGTTTTTTTGAAAAAAGAGGGGAATACAACGAAGAAGCAAGCAAAAAAAACGGCTATCATTAAAGGTATCAAGGGCAGCAAGGCGACAACGGCTAAAGGAGACAAAGCAGCGGAGACGTCTTCGAAGGTTGTTCCCTGGTTGGCTAAGGCTACTCGTGGAGGCGCATACAATTTAAAGCGCTTACTCAAGCCGGAAAAGTACAGTAAGGATTTTATGCATTTGGTCAAAAACTATAATCCGGTTCGTTCGGTAGGTATGAAGCTGTTTTTGATCTTTTTTACAGCGATTATGTTGTTTGTGATCAGTCTGGGAATGATTTCATATTTTAAAGCCAAAAACACAATTGAACAAAATGCGGCTACCGCATACCAGCAAACGGTTCAACAAACGGCAGAGAAGTTGGATATCATTTTGGAGCGCTTTCAAGATACCTCGACGCAGGTGTTTTTTGATACTGAATTAAGTGATCAGCTACAAAAGGCGGCAAAGCAGGAGAAAAATTCGTTTGATTCATTTGTCGCTATGGGTGAAGTAAACAAGAAGTTAACGAATATTGCATTTACAAATAAGGAAATTGATTCGCTTTATCTGTATCCTGAACAGACGGATCTGGCTGCTATGGGCACAGGAACACAAAAGGATGTACGACAGGAAGCATGGTTCAAGGATATTTTAAAAAATAAAGGGATCGTCTGGTTGCCTACACAGGTAAATGAAAACGGCAGCAAGACGTTTCGTCTGGCTCGTTCCATGAACAGCATGTCGGGCTTGGGCGGGACTTACGTCTTGGTCATGGATTTGAAGTCCAGTGCCGTGGATGATCAGTTGAAGAGTATTGATTTGGGCGCGGGCAGTATGATTAGCCTTATTACACAGGATGGCGTTTTTATAGGCTCCAACATTGATGCTCTGGAAGGAGGGAAACAAAAGTTGGATTACGTTTCACAGCTCCAGGGTGTTGAAGGAAATCAAATTTTGGAGCAGTCCGCAGATGGGAAAGTGCAAAATGTGCTGGCCGTGCATAATACACTGGGCACCTCCAAATGGATTCTCCTGGGTGTCGTACCTGTATCTGTGCTGGTTAAAGATGCCGAAGGGATTTTAACGGCGACCTGGATTTTTGCTGCGGTGGCGGCACTGATCGCGTTGTTCATCGGTTTGTGGATAGTGCGCCTTGTGGCTCTCCCTTTAACGCATTTAAAGGATCTGATGCTGGAAGGAGCCAAAGGCAATCTGCAAGTTCGTACCAACTACAATGCGCAGGATGAAATCGGGCAGTTGTCTGTAAGCTTTGATACGATGATGGAGCAGATTACTTTGCTGGTAGATCAGACGAATGTTTCAGCTCAAGAAGTGCTGGATACAGCGACGGAACTCAGTAATGCCTCGAAGAAAACGGCCATCTCAGCTAAGGAAATTGCAGCGGCTACTGAGGAGATTGCTCACGGATCTGCCAGTTTGGCGACAGAGGCTGAACGTGGCAGCGGACTGACAGGAAACATATCACAGCAAATGGATACGGTTATAGCTTCCAACCATGAAATGAGCAAGGTTGCACATGAGGTCGAGCAATCCAGTGAACAAGGAACGGTTCAACTGAAACACCTCCTGAGTAAGACCCAGGTCACCGAAGAAACGACGCATGCGCTTGTGAGCAAAGTAGACAAGTTGAAGGAGACGACTTCCGATGTCTTCAAGGTGCTGGACGTGCTACAAGATATTGCGAAGCAAACAAATATTTTATCGTTGAATGCTACGATTGAAGCGGCAAGGGCTGGAACGGCAGGGCGTGGATTTATGGTGGTGGCCAATGAGGTTCGGCAGCTGGCTGAACAATCACGTCAAGCCATTCGCACGGCGACGGGAATTATTAATAACATCGTCGGTGAGATGAATGAGACGGTTCAGGCGTTATCGGAGGTGTACCCACTGTTCCGACAGCAGATGGGAGCGGTACAGGAGACGACGGACATTTTCCAATCGGTACAGCAGCAAATGGGAGAGTTTGCGCTTCGATTGGGTACGGTTACCTCATCCATTCAGGAGCTGAGTGAATCGCAGGCGATCTTGTCGGAGGCGATGACCAGTGTGAGTGCGGTAGCGGAACAATCCTCCGCCACTTCGCAGGAAGTCGCTTCTCTCAGCACCGAGCAGGCGAATATCGGGAATCAGCTGGTAGGATTGTCTGATAAGCTGGAAGGGGTATCTGTCAATTTGAAGGAGCAGCTTTCACGGTTTACCGTGTAAAGCATGGGTCTTCATAAATTGTAGGAGCTTGCTCTCGTTTACAGGATTATCTTGTTATATGAATTTATTGTTTACCCAGAAGCCCTTTCCTTAGCCAAGACCTTGCATAGCCTATACAGTACGTTAAAACAAAGGAGGCGTTCTTGTGGAGGAAATGGAAAGAGGCTTCGGAGGAGTGTGGACATCAATAGCTGCTATCCTGACACTGTTTATTTTGTTAGTGATCATCTTGAAAACATTTCTCTTATAACATTGTGGGCTCTACTGCGTTGTACTGGTAGAGCCTTATTTGTTTGCCTGAATGCCCTGCCATTGAGTAATCTCCTACATATGCTGAAGTGTACTATACATCAAAGGAGGGATCGAGCCATGGGTGGATTTGAAGGTGGTTACGGCGGTTGGACTTCTACTGGTGCAATTTTGGTACTCTTTATTCTGTTGGTTATCATCACTAAAGCAATTTGGATTTAGTTCGTAAATAATCGTGAAGGCAATGTTTAATAACCACTCGGCTTCCCAAGCTGGGTGGTTTTGCTTTTCAACAAAACGACATGCCATATAGCATACAGATTGGAAAAAACAATTACAGGACATACTACTGGAAAAAAGATGAAAGAAGGATGCGTGTGCCGAGGCGTGGCAGCAGTTTCATTCGAAAACGTCGAATTGCATATATGGC
The DNA here is from genome assembly GCF_014858585.1 of Paenibacillus sp. 23TSA30-6. Lineage (NCBI taxonomy): Bacteria > Bacillati > Bacillota > Bacilli > Caryophanales > Paenibacillaceae > Paenibacillus > Paenibacillus sp. 23TSA30-6. Next base: position 28,593 of record NZ_SLTL01000014.1, read on the forward strand.
TGTAGGCATTACGGCATTGCTACTCCTTTTGCTATTACGGCTGGCCTGGATACAGGGGACGGCAGGTATCCACATGTCCGCTTACGGAGGGCATTCGCTCAAGGAAATGTCTGTACGACAGCGACAGGAGGGAATTGCAATCGACTCGGGGCGGGGGCAATTTACGGATCGGTACGGACGCCCGTTAACTGGGAGCGTGGCATGGACACCAGTGCTTTTTCCTGATGTGGATGGTAAAACAGCCCTGCACGGAGAACAACTTGCCAAGCTGCTGCGGACAAACAGGAAAGAACTGCTGGCTCGATGGAAGGGGCTGCAATCCCCGCTGTTATGGCGAGATGGGCGTGGAGAACCCCTGCATATCAAGCCTGATGAAGCGGACCAACTGCTTAGCCTCGCACCTTCTCTGGTAGAGCTTGTCCCGTATTCGACACGCTACAACAATGTACCCAATGGCAAGCAGTGGCTTGGATTTCTGTATGAACGACCAGACCGACCGGGTCAACTGCCGACCGGGGCAGCCGGGCTGGAAAGAACGCTGGAGCCGCTGCTGAGCGGTGTCGGTGAAACGTTTGTTTCCCGATTTGTGGATGCGCAGCGCCGTCCGCTGGCTCATGCGCCGTTACGGGTCAGTGCGCCATCCAATGATCACTATCCTCTACAGGTCCAGACGACCATTGATCTTCCATTACAGCAGCAGCTTGAAAAGCTGACGGAAACCAATCATCTGGCAGAAGGGGCGGTGGTTGTGCTGGATGCAGGGAACGCTGATGTACTGGCGATGGTGTCTCGTCCCTTTTATAACCCTGGTCGCGTCGATCCGCAGCAGACAACAGGCTGGTCTAATCGCGCCCTCAAGGCGGTGACGCCCGGCTCCATTTTCAAGCTTGTTACGGCGGCGGCTGCGCTTGAATCGGGGGTAGTCCAACCGAAGGAGCAATTCCATTGTCATGGGACCTATGGGAAGTATGGTTTGGCATGCTGGAAAAAAGAAGGACACGGCGCTCTGAACCTGGAGGAAGGGCTCGCCGTATCCTGTAATATCGTGTTCGCTCATCTGGGTGAACGGCTGAGCCCTGCCCAAATTCAGGCCACAGCCTCTGCGCTCGGATTGAACCGGACCGTCGGCTGGCAGGAGCGGAATCTTGCAGGCATGTCGCAGTTCAGTCCGTTGGATCACGAAGAAAAGGGAGCCGTATTCGGCTCCCATACGTATGCGACTGATCCGGGTGTACGTGTCCAGACAGCTATCGGCCAGCGAGACGTGCTGGTCACGCCCCTCCAAGCCGCCAATCTTATCGTGACATTGCTGCATGATGGTCAGGTGCATGCTCCACGGCTGGTGAAGCACGTCGGCTACGCAGACGGAGGTACGTTGCTGGATCTGCCAGCTCACGCTTCCCCATCACCCGAAGGAAGCCATCCGATTCACGCTTCCACAGCTCGTACGCTTCGCGAAGCGATGGAGAAGGTCGTAGCCCACGGCACAGGTGCATCCTTGCGTGGCAAGCCTTGGCATCTGGCTGGAAAATCGGGCACAGCCCAGGCTCTAAAGGACGGTCAACCCGTGAATCACCAATGGTTTATCGGCTATGGCCCGGTGGAGCGTCCTCGTTATGCCGTTGCCGTTCTGGTACAAAATGCGCGACAGCATTCTGCAAATCAGGCAACAGCACTGTTCGGTCAAGTGATGGACCTGTTAGCTCAATTTTCCTCGGTCCCACGAGAAGCTACACGCTCTTCCTCCTGAATTTTGACGATAAAGGGAGGCTCCTCGAATTCCTCTGTCGGAAATCGAATCCATTGCTGCAAATAGCCTTGCTGCCATAATTCCTTCAGTAAAATGATCAGGATTGGAGACAGGATCAACCCGGCCAATCCGAAGATCGACAACGAGATGATGGCAAAGGAAAGCATCAGATAAGCGGATGAAATGCCGATGGAATTACCGGTGATTTTAGGCTCTGCGAGCTGGCGGACGATTACCGTAACAGCCATGACAATGAGCAGCCCTACAGCCAGGCCGGTGTTGCCCGTGATGAACAAATAGACTGCCCACGGAATAAAAATAACAGGTACACCCAGCAGTGGCAAAATATCGAACAAAGCCGCCACAAGAGCCAACGACAGGGCATTATCCACCTGCAAAATGAGTAAACCTATAAATACGAGAACAAAGGTAATTCCCACCAGCATGGCTTGTGCCTTCAGAAAGGCTGAAATCGCTTTGAGTACATGATTTTTCAGAAAAAGATAAGCGGTTTTAAGCGTCTTGGGTGTTTTACTGCGAGCAATGCCCTTCCAGAGATTGATCTCCATACTTAAAAAGAAAGCTAAAATAATGGCAACTGCAAAGTTGCCCATAAAGACAGTGAAGGAGCTGAGAAACTGTATGAAAAAGGATAGCCCCAGCTGTGCCCATTTGGTGGCAATGGCGGTCGCAGTTTCAAAATAATCGTTAACACGTTCGGTAATCCCCGGCGGTAAAGCGGCAATTTTATCTTGGGAAAGATGAAGATACCGTGTGAATTCCGTTTGTATAATCTGGGTATACTGTGGGAGATTTTGCGCCACTTTCGTAAATTGCGTAACCAGAATCAGACCCAGTCCAAAAAAAATAGCGAGTAAAAGGATGATAAACAGCAAAACGGAGAGCGCGGAAGCGAAGGGCTTCTTCATACCTTTGCGGTTGAAATAACGGGCCACAGGTTCAATGCACCAAAACACAACGAACGACAGGAACACAGGGGCCGCGAGCTGATACAGCTTACTGGATACGAACATAATTAAATACACGGTTAATACAATCAGGCCGATATCAAAAACGGTCCGCCAATATTTTTTGTACAATGGTAACATATGTATACAACGACTCCTTTAAGATTTTTACCTATTGTACACTAAATTGGATCTCTATGCTGCTTGTATAGGTACTCAAAGTAGAGAATCCAGATCAGCAGTATAACCGCCTTGAGCAGCATTGGGTTAGACCCGTAGTTGATTATTATGCTCAAGAAAGAATGCAGCAAAATCTCGGCACGCTTACGACTTTGTGATAACATATAAGTAAGTGAGTTTTCCTCAGAAGCCTGCTTGGTAGTCAGAAATAGAAAAGTGGGGATAAAACGTGCAGACTTTGCTGTTATGGATGTTTTACATTTCAACTTTTTATGCTTTTATTCCGGCGCTGGTCAGTCGAATGTTTGGATTCCGGGTGTTCCGGCGGGGCAAAAGTGAGCAAGAGTATGCGCTCACCTTCGATGATGGTCCTGATCAGGTGTATACCCCGCAGTTGCTTGATTTGCTGAAGCGTTTTGATGCCAAGGCTACTTTTTTTGTCGTAGGCATACATGCGGAAAAACACCCGGAGCTTTTGAAACGCATGCATGACGAAGGTCACTTGATCGGTATTCATAATTATGTGCACAAATCGAATTGGCTTATGCGGCCCGTCACGGTCAGAAGACAAATTGCCCGGACAGAGGCTGTTATTCGCCGGGTAACCGGGGAAGGAACGACCTTTTACCGCCCACCATGGGGAATTGTGAATTTCTTTGATATTTCCAACTCGAATGGTCGCCGAATCGTATTATGGTCCTCCATGTTTGGGGATTGGAAGGCAAGCATCGGAGCAAAACAGTTGGCTGAGCGGATGCTCAAAAAGCTGAGGGGTGGCGAGGTGATGCTGCTCCATGACTGCGGTACAACACTGGGGGCAGACGCAGGCGCTCCGCAAAACATGCTGATTGCGCTGGAGAAGCTGTTGGTGGTTGCCCAAGAACGGAAGCTGCGCAGCGTACGTGTCGATACCTTATTTTGTCGTGAGTCCGCCAGCAGACCTGCTACTACCGAAAGATCCAATACGAGTTGGTTTAAAAGAACGTTAGTATTCGGATGGTTGCTGTATGAGCGGATATTTCACGTTCTGTTCCGTCTACGTCCGGTGCGTAAGGAGGACACGATCTTTTACTACCGTCGGTGTATCTATCATGGGCCAAATGTGAACATGGAGAACGGCAGGTGGCTGGAAAAAGGGGACGCCATCGTCGAGCTGCATTTTGATAATAAAATGCTGTTTCAATTAGGCACAACCGCCAAGTCTATGGTACATTTGGCTATTCAACTGATTCGGATTGTGAAACGACAGCTTCCTGATCTAGCCTACCGGATTGCAGATGACCCCAAAATGAACGGTATTAAGGCCGTTTATGCAGTGAGTATGATTAACCGGGGCCCAGAGAAACTGGGTTTTCAGATACGAGATCTTCCCAAGGGACTGTTCAGGATAGTATCAACCATATATTTAAAGCTGTTATTTAGTGTTATCCATCCTTCCGGCTCAAAGCAGTTGTATGAAAAAAGGGACGTAATGGTGCCAAAGATGATTGTGATGCCGATTGATACTCTGTTTGACCGTTTTTGGACAGGAGATTCATACCATACGGGTCAAGGCCACAGCACAACCGACTCACGGGACGCTGCTCCTGTTCTCCACAGCGGAGTGACCCAGGATACTAACGCTATTCAGGAAACAGTCAGAGCCTCACAAGCAGCGGATACAAGATCAAGTAGTTGAAATTAATGCAAAAAAGCCTCCCAACCCCTGTGATCAGGGTGTTCGGGAGGCTTTTGTTTATTCGTTTTTAAAACATATCATGATAAAGATTAGATTTTCATAATACCGCCGTTGCTTGCATTGGTCACCAGCTTGGAGTAACGTGCCAGGTAACCTGTTTTAACCTTCGGCTCGAAGCCTTTCCAGTTTGCGCGACGACGTTCAAATTCTTCGTCACTAATTTGCAGCTCAATCGTACGATTGTTCAGATCCAGCTCGATAATATCGCCGTCCTCAACAAAAGCGATAGGGCCGCCTTCTGCTGCTTCGGGGGAAATGTGACCGATGGAGATACCACGGGATGCGCCTGAGAAGCGTCCGTCTGTAATCAGGCCGACCTTGGCACCAAGTCCCATACCGACGATTTGCGAAGTTGGAGCGAGCATTTCAGGCATACCTGGTCCACCTTTAGGACCTTCATAACGGATAACAACAACATGGCCTTCTGCGATTTTACCGTTTGCGATGCCAGCCAGCGCATCTTCCTGTGAATCAAAGCAGATGGCAGGGCCTTTGTGATAACCACCAACAGACGGATCAACTGCACCGACTTTAATGATGGAGCCTTGCGGTGCCAGGTTACCAAACAATACTGCCAAACCGCCGCGTTCGGAATAAGGGTTGTCCAGCTTGTGGATAACATTGGTATCCAGGATTTCCTGACCCTCTACGTTTTCACGGATTGTTTTTCCGGTTACAGTAATACAATCACCATGCAGCGCGCCCGGCTTCTTCAACAGTTCATTCAGCACTGCGCTGACGCCGCCTGCATTATGAACATCCTCGATATGGTAGTCGGAAGCAGGTGCCAATTTGGACAAATGAGGTACGCGGTTCGCCACTTCATTAATCCGTTCGATAGGGTAGTCTACTTCAGCTTCATGAGCCAGTGCCAATGTGTGCAATACTGTATTGGTAGAGCCACCCATTGCCATGTCCAGCGCAAATGCGTTATCAATAGCTTCTTTAGTCACGATATCACGTGGTTTCAGGTCCAGCTTGATCAATTCCATCAATTGACGTGCAGATTGTTTGACGAATTCTTTACGTTCTTCCGCTACTGCGAGAATGGTGCCGTTACCGGGCATAGCCAGACCCATCGCTTCTGCGAGACAGTTCATGGAGTTCGCTGTGAACATACCTGAGCAAGAGCCGCAAGTTGGACAGCCGTATTGTTCTAATTCCAGCAGGCTTTGATCGTCGATTTTACCAGCCTGATATGCACCTACACCTTCGAAGACGGAGGTCAGGGAGATCGAGCGTCCATTTTTGTCTTTACCAGCTTTCATGGGGCCGCCGCTGACGAAAATAGTCGGGATGTTCACGCGCAATGCGCCCATCATCATGCCGGGTGTGATTTTATCACAGTTTGGAATGCAGACCATGCCGTCAAACCAGTGAGCGGAAACAACAGTTTCCAGGGAGTCGGCAATAATTTCGCGGCTTGGCAGAGAATAACGCATACCAATGTGTCCCATGGCAATGCCGTCATCTACACCAATGGTGTTAAACTCAAAAGGTACGCCGCCTGCCTCACGAATGGCTTGCTTGACAATTTTGCCGAATTCCTGCAAATGGACGTGGCCCGGTACGATGTCGATATACGAGTTACATACTGCGATAAACGGTTTGTCAAAGTCTTCTTCTTTAACGCCCGCTGCGCGCAGCAAGCTGCGGTGAGGAGCGCGGTCAAAGCCTTTTTTAATCATATCGGAACGCATTTTCGTCTTAGCTGTCATGATGCTGGTTTCCCCCCAAAGTTCAAAAATGGTATGGCGTTCGAAAACGCCGAAATAGCGCAGATGTTTTCTAAAGAGTCTATCATACATGTGCGCATATTTCTACATATATAGAAAGTAATCGATTGGATTTTTGTGATGTCGGCCAAATATGAAAAAGCCCACTCCGCAATAAAGCGGGATGGGCTTGAGCTTGCTTTTATAGTGATGAAGGGTGTTTTATGTGGTACTGCACATTAATTTCTGCCGCCTTTGCGTCCAATGTCCCTGTAAAAATCTTTGTCATGGGACTCAGCCGTAGCATCGCCGCCACGTTTACCAATTTCCTGATAAAATTCTTTATCATGGGAGTTAGCGGTGGCTTGCCCGCCTTTTTTACCAATCTCCTGATAAAATTCCTTATTGTGCTTCTTGGATGTAGCTTCTCCCCCCATACGACCTGCCTCTTCGCGACTCATTTTACCCTGATCCTGATTACGTGCCATGACAAATCACTCCTTTATGAAAAGTTGTTTTTTGTTGCGCGCATCCATTACTTACCACATCACGCCTTGATGAAACAGGCCCTTTGCTAAGTAAAGAGGGTCAGGGTCCGCCTGATTTTTCGTCTGATAGCGAATTGTCGCGTGCAGATACTTGAATCAGAATGGACATAAAAAATTATGCGGATCGTTTAAAAAGGTAAGGAGACGGTTTAAGCATCCAGTCGACCCGTGGCTCGATTAAAGGATGTGTTGCATTCCGCACCCAAGGCAGAGTCAGCAGACAGCACAGACCCGCAGCACACGCTACAATCAGCATCACTTCTACCGGAGTGTCTATATAATCGTAAATTCCCTTGGCAACAGTGGTGCGGACAATCAGACCATGAAGTAAAAAGACGTATAATGTCCGCCGCCCCATTTCAGTTATACGTCCAGTGACGGCTGGAACAAAGCTCAGAAACGCGATAGCCGCTATGAATTGCACTCCGTAAATGCCAATGCGGTAAATCCCCGCATACCATTCGGTATGGCCCAGCTCACCATAAGTCATGCTGCCATACAGCCAGCCTGCCGGAATGCCGTAGTACGACGTTCCCGCCAGTACCATAAGCAGAAGGGATACAACGCCTGCGATCACACGAACTGGAGTCGTGAAGAAGCGGCGAACATCGGCATAATGCAGATGATACCCTGCTACGAAAAAGGGCAAATAAACAAAGGTTCTGCTTATGCTGAGCCAGATGCCATCCACTGGTAGATACCCGACAAGGATACCCAGCAGCACGGAGATACCTATTTGGACAACAGGCGGCATTCCCTGGAAAGCAAGCATCAGCAGTCTCCAGCAAATATGACTGGCAAGGAACCAGAGCAGCAAATAAGGTGCAAAAAAAGAATGATGAATATGAGGGACATGGAAAAGCGCAGCATCCAATATCGAATAGAGGGTTTGGAAAATAAGATATTGCATACCGATCTGAAGCAAGACTTTCCGGCCTGCGTGCCCAGCTAACGATGTTTTGGCAAAGTACCCTGTAACGAGCACGAACAACGGCATATGAAACATGAATATCCAGCTAAACCATTGTTGGGCGATGTGAAGCGAGCCGACCAATGGCTCCAGAGCATTGCCTGCAAATACGCATATGATCAGCATAAAGCGCAAATTGAGAAAGAAGCTTTCTCCTTGTATGTCATGGCTTGTCGTCATGTAATTCCCTCCGAACGGCACTCAGCCGAGTAAACTCTGTATAAAATAATCCTTACAAGGAACAAGGTACGATACTCTGAGCCTTATCATTGTGATTTTATTCACAATAGTAAGCGCTATCATGTCCTTATTATGTGGCGGAAGCTTGAACAGGGGGAAAAGACTGGGCTAATGTCTGGAAATGTCTTCTTATTTGACCCTGTGTGCGCAACGATGGTACCCTAACAAGGCTATAGATAAGCTGATTTGCGCAGCAAAAAAATTTCATACACAAGTCATGAATCATGAGGTGCGAAATACGAAAGGAACATTTAAAATGAGAAGAAGAACGAGAAGATCATACAGCTCATATGGGACACGCGGTCCCCGGAAAATATGGAAAATTCTTTTGGGTATCCTGATTGTCATTGTGCTTATCGCAGGCTGGGGAGCATGGAAGGTATTTACGCCCTATCAGCCTGACAACACGGCCACTGCCGCATTAGCAGAAGTAGCCGATGCTGTGAAGGTGAACGAACAGGAGCATTGGGTTGGTTTCGAGCCTGCAAAAAGAAATGGTATCGGAGTTATTTTGTACCCGGGTGCTTTGGTGAAGCCTGAAAGTTACGCTCCTTTGGCCCACCGTCTGGCGCAAAAGGGTCATCATGTGATCATTGCAAAAATGCCGCTGAATCTTGCTTTGATTTCCCCGGATTTGGCGGGTGAGGTACTGAAGGCATATCCGAAAGAAACTTTTGTGATTGGAGGCCATTCGTTAGGTGGTGTCATAGCTGCCCGCTATGCGGCTGCACATCCCGATCAGGTCAAGGGCGTATTTTTCCTTGCTTCCTACCCAGATAATAAGGGTAATTTGAAGGATAAAAATCTGCCGGTCATTTCCCTGCTTGGAAGTGATGATGGAGTTATTAAAATGGATAGTGTTCAGAGTGGAAGAGCTTATCTACCAGCCAATACGCTGTATTTTACAGTTGAGGGCGGCAATCATGCCCAATTCGGTAGCTACGGAGCCCAAAAGGGGGATAACCCAGCGAAAATTAGCCCAGCCGAGCAATGGAATCAGACGGTTTCAGCTTTGCAGGACTGGATGAAAGAGAGTGTAGATTCAGCTCCAAAAAACCAGTAATGAGGAGGCGGGCTGCATGTCTGAGTTAGTCGTTCAGGGACAGCGGTTTCCATGCCGTGGCATTTTATTGGACAAGGATGGCACGCTGCTGGATTTTATTCAGTTGTGGGGTCCCTGGGCCCGTTCTATACTGGATATGCTGGAACAGCATCTTGCCGTGGCAGGTACAGATTTTACGGTGGAAAAAGGCAACATTCTGGGTACGATCCACGACCCTGAGGGGTGCGTGATCGGCTATGATCCTTCCGGCCCGCTGGCGATGGGGACAGTGGATGAAAGTACGGGCGTACTGGCTTGGCAGCTTTATACTGCCGGTGTACCATGGAATGAAGCAGTGAGGCTGGTTCGGGATTTTAACAAAGCGGCGATGGCTGATGTGCGGCGACATCGGGCAGCGAAGGTGTTTCCGGGCTTACGGACGCTACTGGAGCAAAGCCACCGTGCCGGATTGAAGCTGGCGGTCGTGACCTCTGACAGTACAGAGGCTGCGCAGGAGCACCTGGAGTGGATGGGTCTGACGTCATATTTTGACGAGGTCATCGGACACGACAGGGTTACATACGGTAAGCCGGACCCGGAAATGGCTGAAAAAGCTTGCTCCTTGCTGGGACTGTCACCAGCGGATGTAGTTGTCATCGGAGACAGCAACGGGGATATGCAGATGGGCAAGCGTGCCGGGGTGCGGCGGGCCATCGGATTTGCGCCAGAGCCGGAACGTTCCGGTCATTTGCTGGATGCGGACATCATCGTCCGCGGATATGAAGAGCTGGAGGTGCGTGAAACATGGACAACATAAAAACGTTGGCTGATTGGATACAGCAATCACAAAACATTGTTTTTTTCGGCGGGGCGGGTACGTCGACGGAGAGCGGTATCCCGGATTTTCGTTCGGCGGCTGGTCTGTATCAGAGTGAGGAAAAATTGCCTTATCCCCCAGAGGTTATGCTTAGCCGTTCCTTTTTTGTGAAGCATCCTGAAGTGTTCTTCGGCTTCTACCGTAGCAAAATGCTGCATCCGGATGCAGAGCCGAACGGCTGCCATCGTTTCCTTGCGTCACTGGAACAGCAAGGCCGCCTCAAAGCAGTCGTGACGCAAAACATTGACGGCTTGCATCAGGCCGCAGGCAGTATGAATGTGCTGGAACTTCACGGCTCGGTGCACCGCAATCATTGTATGGAATGCGGGCGCTTTTACAGTTTGAACGAAATGATGGACAGCTCCGAGGTAGTGCCCAAATGTCCGGTAGACGGGGGAATTATCAAACCGGATGTCGTTTTATACGAGGAAGAGCTGGATCAAGATACGCTTGTCCGGTCCATTCAAGCCATTTCGCAGGCCGATCTGCTATTCATCGGCGGAACCTCGCTGACGGTGCATCCTGCGGCGGGTTTAATTACTTATTTTCACGGTAAACATACCGTGCTGCTTAATACAGACCCTACCTCGTATGATCACAAGGCGGATCTCCTGATGACCGATCCCATCGGCAAGGTTATGGCAGAACTCGGCAATCAATTAGGTTTGTAATCGTTTTCTTGTCAACGGACGAATAAAAGCGCTATGATGTTGTTGAATGGACATAACAATGTTTCGAGAGAGGCTGGGATAGCATGGTTTATTTGGCTGGCGATGATCGTTATGAAAGTATGAAATATAACCGCACAGGGAGATCGGGCCTTAAGCTTCCTGCCATTTCACTGGGCTTGTGGCACAATTTTGGCGGGATTAACAATGCGGAGAACGGCCGTAACATGGTTACCCGCTCCTTTGATCTGGGGATTACGCATTTTGATCTGGCGAATAACTATGGTCCTCCTGCCGGTTCGGCAGAAGAATTTTTTGGACAAGTGTTGGCTAGTGATTTGAAGCCGTACCGGGATGAGATGGTCATTTCGACCAAGGCGGGTTACTATATGTGGCCGGGGCCTTATGGTGAATGGGGCTCACGCAAGTATGTGATATCCAGTCTGGATCAGAGCTTGAAGCGGTTGGGGCTGGATTATGTCGATATATTCTACTCCCACCGTTTTGATCCTGATACGCCGCTGGAGGAAACAATGCAGGCACTGGATCATATCGTACGTTCCGGCAAGGCGTTGTACGTGGGCGTGTCTAATTATAGTGCGGAGCAAACGGCAGAAGCGGCTCGAATTCTAAAGGAGCTGGGAACACCGCTGCTGATTCATCAGCCAAAATATTCTCTGCTCGACCGTTGGATTGAAAACGGATTGCAGGATGTACTGGACGAAAATGGGATCGGCAGTATTGCCTTTTGCCCACTGGCTCAGGGATTGCTGACCAATAAATATTTGAACGGAATTCCTGAGGATTCGCGTGCAGCGAGTACATCTGTCTTCTTGAATGAAAACAATGTGACACCCGAAACACTTCGTAAGGTGCGGGCGCTCAATCAAATGGCAGCTGCGCGCGGACAAAGCTTGGCTCAATTCTCGTTGGCCTGGGCTCTGCGTGGTGAGCGTCTGACCTCCGTCCTGATTGGGGCCAGCCGTGTGAGTCAAATCGAAGAAAACGTTGCTGCCTTGTCCAATCTGGACTTTTCACAGGAAGAGCTGGATCGGATTGATTCGATTTTGAATGCCGGGAACTTACAGGACGGCGGCACAGCATAAAGCCCAAAAGCTATTCTATCATCATCGGTATAACGTGCAATTTCTCATACCCAATATATACGCGACAGCCCACATTGTTGAAGGATGCGGGCTGTTTTCCATGTTCCGAACCATACCAGCTTGGTCGTTGCTCATGCTGCAACGGAGGATCAATCCCCGAACGGGGCAGGTCAGAATAAATGAACGATCAAGTCTGCTAAGGTTGCGGATATTGCTGAACCTTGCTTCGATACTGAGTTGGCGACTGGCCGCAGAAGCGCTTGAATTGACGTGAGAAATACAAAGCGTCGGTCAATCCCACCGAAGCGGCCACCTGCTCCACCGAAAGCTCGGGACGCTCGCGCAGCAGTTGGCGAGACTTGTCAATTCGCAGCTTGAGCAGATAGGTAACAGGGGAGACGCCTGTTTCCTTCTTGAATATGCGTGACAAATACGCACGGTTATAACCAAGTCCTTCGGACATTTGTTCGATAGAAACGGGATGCGCATATTGAGTGGACATATATTGGACCATCTGCTTGACCGTCCGCCGAATTTGCGAATCCGCCCCGGTCGGGTCAGACCAGTCGCTTAAATGATTACCCGCTTCCCCCATGATCAGATACAGATAGCCAAGGGCTGCAAGATGTGAGCTGGATTTTCGGCTGTAAAAGGCTAACTGCATCTGCTCCAAATAGCCGGGGATCAGGCTCTCACTGGAAGCGTGGAAGACAGGCTGATGCACGTGTAGCCCTGCTTCCTGCACCATCTGTTCGGTATGCTGTCCCGTAAATGCAGACCAGCGATACCGCCACGGTTCCTCTTCATCGGAGGTGTAGCTTACAAGCTGACCGGGATGGATCAGGAAAAAATCGTTTTTTTCAAGCTGATATGCGTGCTGCTCTGTTCGGAAGATACCTTTTCCCGATTCCACGAAATGGAGTAGATAGTAATCATAGAGCTTCGGCCCAACAGCATGACCGGATTTGGTTTGGCTCTCCCCGGCAAAAAGCACGTGCAGTGGACTATTTTCATAAAAGACCGGATTGGAGGCCACAGCATAACTATATGAATGCGTTTGCAAATATGGTCATCCTTCCTAGATTTGTGAATGGTTTAATAGATACGGTATACTTACATTGTACATATCCAAGTCACATTTATCCATAGCTTTAACACATGGATGCATTACATTATTTAACGCTTTCATTTATACTGAAATCATAAGAAGTGTCAACCTGATTAAGTTTGTTACAGGGAAGTCAGGGGAGCCTTTACTAACGGTGATGAGGTGGATGCGGATATGAACACTACTGAAATAAAGAAACGTTTTATCGACAAATATGGTGAAAGCAGCCATGAGCTGCGGATATTTCATGCTCCCGGGCGTGTCAATTTGATTGGGGAGCATATCGACTACAACGGTGGTTATGTACTCCCGGCTGCACTGGAATTCGGTACAACGCTGATTCTCCGTGCACGAAATGATGATGAAATTCATTTTGCTTCGACAAACCTGTCATATGAAGTGTCCATACCGCGTGGAGAAATAGGTAACAACAAAACGGACGAATGGGTGGACTATCCAGTGGGTGTGATGGTGGAGCTGGCTAAAAAGGAAGTTTATCCGTCTAGCGGATACGACTTGCTCTATCATGGAGCAATACCGAATGGTGCCGGATTGTCATCATCTGCTTCCATTGAGGTCGTAACAGGTTACGCGCTGCTCACTGCCGAAAAGCAGGCAACAGACACGGTTGAAATTGCGCTGTTGTCCCAGCGGGCAGAAAACAATTATGTAGGCGTCAATTGCGGCATTATGGATCAGTTCGCCGTAGCCAACGGTGCGGCTGACCATGCGATTCTGCTGATGTGCGATACGCTGGAGTACCGCAAGGTGCCTTTTCGTACGGGCGTTTATAAGCTGGTCATCGGCAATACGAACAAACGTCGTGGGCTGGTAGACTCAGCCTATAACGAGCGTCGTAGCCAATGCGCCGAGGCGTTGTCGATATTGCAGCAGCAGGAGCCGTCGCTGGAATATCTCGCTCAGCTGGATGAAGCCCGCTTCGGTAAGCTCCAGCATTATATTGCGGATGAAACAGTACGCCGTCGGGCACAGCATGTGGTGGAGGAAAACGCTCGTGTGCTGGCTTCTGTCGATGCCCTTGCGGCGAATGATCTTGCAGCCTTTGGACAGTTGATGAACGCTTCACATGATTCGCTACGCGATCTGTATGAGGTCAGCTGTACGGAGCTGGATGTAATGGTGGAAGAAGCAAGACGTATTCCCGGCACGCTGGGCTCGCGTATGACGGGAGCCGGATTTGGGGGCTGTACGGTTTCACTGGTTCATGAGGACGATGTGGAACGGTTTGTGAAGGAAGTCGGCGAAGCTTATCAGACCCGGACAGGGCTGGAAGCCAGCTTTTATGTATGTAAGGCGGGAGACGGAGTTAAAGAACAGAAGGAGGACGAATAACATGGCCATTTTAGTAACAGGCGGAGCCGGATATATCGGTTCACATACCGTAGCAGAACTGTTGGATCGGGGAGAAGAGGTTGTGGTGCTGGACAATTTGCAGACCGGGCACAAGGCAGCACTGCTCGGAGGCAAGCTGTATGAAGGTGATCTGAGAGATAAAGAATTGCTGTCCAGACTGTTTTCCGAAAATAGTATCGACGCGGTTATCCATTTTGCAGCCAACTCGCTGGTTGGGGAAAGTATGCAAAATCCGGGTAAATATTATGACAACAACGTATTCGGCGCGTTGAGCTTGCTGGAGGCCATGAAGGATGCTGGTGTGCGCAGGATCGTATTTTCCTCCACTGCGGCTACCTACGGCGAACCGGAAAAGGTGCCGATTGAAGAGGGAGACCGTACAGAGCCAACGAATGTATATGGTGAAACGAAGCTGATGATGGAGCGCATGATGTCATGGTTTGATAAAGTATTGGGCATCAAATATGTGTCCTTGCGGTACTTTAATGCGGCTGGTGCGCATGAGAGCGGCAAAATCGGTGAGGATCATCGTCCGGAAAGTCATCTGATTCCGCTGGTACTTCAGACAGCACTGAAACAGCGCCCGCACATCGCAGTGTTTGGTGAGGACTATGCTACACCTGACGGAACGTGCATCCGGGATTACATTCATGTGAGCGATCTGGCAGATGCCCATGTGCGTGCGGTGAATTATTTGCGCGAAGGCCATGACAGCAACGTGTTTAATCTGGGTAACGGACAGGGCTTCTCGGTGAAGGAAGTTATCGAGACGGCACGCAAGGTCACTGGACTCGACATTCCGGTCGTTACAGAGCCACGGCGCTCGGGTGATCCGGCAGTATTGGTTGCCTCTTCTGAAAAGGCACGCTCGGTGCTGGGCTGGAGTCCGGCGCGTACCCAACTGGAGGACATTATCAGCGGAGCTTGGGGCTGGCATCAGTCGCACCCTCAGGGCTACGGCGACGAATAGACGGGAGACGATGACATAATGAGCGAGAGTCAATCCGCAGCTAGAGGCCAAGACCGGGACCATTCCCGGCCTGTGGCCCATGACATCGACGAAACTGTACAGCAATCCGCTCTGTATGCGATTGAGCAGCTGGTTGCATTCGCACAAAACCGGGGATTGATCGGTCCGCAAGACACAGATTACAGTCGTAATCTGCTGCTGGAGCAGTTCGGGTTTTCGGAGCCTTACTCCGGCGGGGAGGCAGGGGGCATCACAGCCCCCGAAGTTCTCCAGCCTGTGCTTAATGTATTGATTGATTATGGCTATACGATTGGACTCATATCGGAAAACACAGCTACGTACCGTGATTTGCTGGATTCCAAAATTATGGGTCTCCTGATGGCAAGACCGTCTGAAGTCATCCGTGACTTTCGCCAAACGGAGGCTGAACGCGGCATAGAGGCGGCGACAAATGCTTTTTATCAACTGTCCATCGACTCGAATTACATCCGAATGGACCGCATTGCCAGCAATGTGTTCTGGAATCAGCAGACACCGTACGGAGATATGGAAATCACGATTAATCTGTCCAAGCCGGAGAAAAGTCCAAAGGAAATCGCAATGGCGAAGCTTCTTCCGCCGCCCGTTTATCCAAAATGTCAATTATGCCGTGAAAACGTTGGATATGCCGGAAGGGTGAATCATCCGTCCCGTCAAAATTTGCGTATCATTCCGCTGGAATTGAACGGGGAACCGTGGTTCTTCCAATATTCGCCCTATGTGTACTACAACGAGCATTGCATCGTATTCCATCACGATCATGTGCCGATGAAGCTTACGAAGGATACACTGCGGCGGTTGCTGGCATTTACGAAAGCGTTTCCGCACTATTTTATCGGTTCCAATGCCGATCTGCCGATTGTCGGGGGCTCTATTCTGACTCACGATCATTTTCAAGGTGGACGTCATACGTTCCCCATTGAAAAAGCGGAGGTGGACGTTGTGTACCGCAATGAAGCCTTCCCACAAGTCACAGCAGGTATTGTGAACTGGCCGATGTCAGTGATCCGCTTTACTTCAACGGATGTCGAAGCGTTGCTGGAGGCGGGAAATGCCGCTTTTGAAGCCTGGAAGACATACAGCGATCGCGCAGTGGATGTCCTCTCTCATACGGAGCAAGACGGAGAAGCGGTGCCGCATAATACGGTGACACCGATTGTACGTCGGGATGCGGAAGGAAAGTACCAGATGGATCTGGTGCTGCGCAACAACCGGACGAGTGATGAGTACCCGGAAGGTATTTTTCACCCTCATCGGGAGATGCATCATATCAAGAAGGAAAATATCGGCCTAATCGAGGTTATGGGGCTTGCGATTTTGCCGGGGCGGCTTAAGGATGAACTGGATGAAATTGCAGATATTTTGTGTGGGAACGACGAGCTGGCTGTAGCTATGCAGCAGGAAGGGCATCCGCTATTCAAGCATGCGGACTGGATTTACCAGTTGAACACCCGATTCGGTCGCCTGCCTGACAAGGAGACGGCTGTTCGTACCGTACAAAATGAGGTCGGACTGAAATTCAGTGAAATATTGGAGCATGCAGGGGTGTACAAGCGCAATTCGGAAGGTCAGCAAGCGTTTGGACGATTTATACAGCAACTGGGTTATACTACAGGGGAATAAAATAAATGCAGGCAGCGCATAATACAGTGCGAGAACCCTCCCAAGATATGACATGGAACCATGCTCCTCAGGAGCGTGGTTTTTTTTTGAAAAAGAAGCAAATTTGTTTCCTGTAACTGAAAAGGTTATAATAGAGGAGTTTCTTAGCATTAAACTTTAGAAAATATTGGAGGCGAACGTTTGCGATGAAAGCATTCGAATTTTATAATCCTACTCAATTGATCTTCGGTAAAGGGCAATTAGAGGCTCTCAAGCGTGAAGTTCCTAAATACGGTAAACGTGTACTGCTTGTATATGGCGGCGGCAGCATTAAGCGCAGCGGCTTGTATGATAATGTAATAAGTCTGCTTAAAGAGATTGGCGCAGAGGTAACGGAACTGGCTGGTGTAGAACCAAATCCTCGCTTGTCTACAGTACATAAAGGCGTGGAATTGTGTAAAACACATCAAATCGACCTCGTACTGGCTGTTGGCGGCGGTAGTGTGCTGGATTGCTCCAAAGCGATTGCTGTCGGGGCGAAATATGATGGCGACATGTGGGATTTTGCAGAGCGTAAAGCGGCTCCGCAGGCAGCATTGCCTTTAGGTACAGTTCTGACGATGGCAGCTACCGGTTCCGAAATGAACGCAGGTTCTGTCATTACGAACGAAGAAACACAGGAAAAACTGGGATGGGGCAGTGTATTTGCGTTCCCTGCGTTTTCCATTCTTGATCCGGTGAACACGTATTCTCTGCCACAAAATCAAACGGTGTACGGAATCGTGGATATGATGTCACATACGCTGGAGCATTACTTCCATTTGGAATCTAACACTCCGGTTCAGCTTGGCTGGTGTGAAACGATTTTGCGTACAGTTATTGATGCGGCTCCTGGCCTGGTCAACGATCTGGAAAACTACGAGCTGCGTGAAACGATGATGTACTGTGGTACGATGGCGCTGAACGGCTTCCTGAACATGGGGCTGACAGGTGACTGGGCAACTCATAATATCGAGCATGCAGTGTCTGCTGTTTATGATATTCCACATGGCGGAGGACTGGCGATTTTGTTCCCGAACTGGATGAAGCACAATCTGCATGTGAAGCCTGAACGCTTCAAGCAACTGGCTGTGAATGTGTTCCATGTGAACCCGGAAGGCAAGAGTGATGAAGAAGTAGCGCTGGAAGGTATTCAGGCGTTGCGTGATTTCTGGAACTCGATTGGTGCGCCAAGCCGTCTGGCTGATTACGATATTGATGATTCCAAAATCGACGTTATGGCTGATAAAGCTGTGAAATTCGGTTCTTTTGGTGGCTTTAACAAGCTGAATCGCGAAGATGTAGTGGAAATTTACAAAGCATCCCTGTAATCCAGTCATTTAGTCATTGGATAATTGCAAGCACGTTTGTGCGTCATTAGACGTATGGACGTGCTTTTTTGGGTTTGATTTGGAATTTAAGAGGAAAATTTTGAAACTTTTTAAGGTTGAATACGTAAACATAGTTATAGGCTGGAAACCAGACTGAAAAGGTACATGGAAGGAGGAGCCGCATGGAAACCATATTTTGGTGGTTATTGGCAGGGGGCGCTATCTTTACTGTGGTCAGTGTATTGATCGGGGATGTACTTGGTGGCTGGCTGGATGGATTGGAGCTGCCGGGCCTCGATTGGTTCAGACCCGTCGTTTTACTTGGAGCGATGACCGCTTTTGGCGGGGCTGGTGTGTTGCTGACGAAATATACCGGGCTGAGCATGGGCTGGGTCGTTGTGTTTGCCTTTGCGATTGCATTTGTGATCGGAGTGCTTGTGTTTTTTTCGTTTATCAAGCCCATGGCGAACTCGGAGGTGTCCAGCGGCTTCTCGATGCGTGAGCTGACCGGAAGGATCGGTGAGGTCACCGTTCCGGTACCTGAGGTTGGTTACGGGGAGGTTATGATCCGCTTGGGTGCAGGCAACACCATACATACAGCATCGAGCTTTGATCACAAACCGCTGGCTGCGGGAACCCGTATCGTCGTGGTTGAGGTCGCAGAGGGTGTCGTCCGCGTAGCGTATCTGGACACGTAGACGGCGCATTCGCTTAACTTGAAGGGAGCGTGAACGGGAGTGTCAAGTTTGCAGGATATTGTGTTGGTCCCGGGGATTGTCGTCATCGTTATCGTCATATTAGGGATTGCCTTTTGGGCCCGTTACAAAACGGTAGGACCGGATGAAGGAATGATCGTTACGGGTTCATTTTTGGGAAATAAAAATATTTCCGAGGATGATTCCGGTCGTAAAATCAAAATTGTGCGCGGCGGGGGTGCCTTTATATGGCCTATTTTTCAGCAGTCCGAATTTATTTCTCTATTGTCCCACAAACTGGATGTAACAACACCGGAAGTGTATACGGAGCAAGGAGTTCCCGTGATTGCGGACGGTGTGGCGATCATCAAGGTCGGCAGCTCCATTGAGGATATAGCAACAGCAGCGGAGCAGTTCATCGGGAAGCCGCTGGAGGCCCTCAGGGGAGAAGCTCAGGAAGTGCTGGAGGGCCATTTGCGTGCGATCCTCGGCTCGATGACAGTGGAGGAAGTATATCGTAATCGAGATCGGTTTGCGCAGGAAGTACAGGGCGTGGCTGCTCGCGATCTGAAAAAGATGGGTCTGCAAATTGTCTCGTTCACGATTAAAGATGTGCGTGATAAGCACGGATATCTGGATGCGCTTGGTAAGCCGAGAATTGCCGCTGTGAAACGGGACGCAGAAATTGCCGAAGCCGAGGCGGTACGGGATGCCCGGATACAAAAGGCGCGTGCCGAACAGGAAGGGCAGAAGGCTGAACTGTTGCGTGATACAAACATTGCCGAGGCAGCCAAGGAGAAGGAACTGAAAGTGGCTTCGTTTAAAAAGGAGCAGGATACAGCCAAGGCGGAAGCCGATCAGGCTTATCACATTCAGGAGGCCCGTGCCAAGCAGACTGCCGTCGAGGAGCAGATGAAGGTCGAGCTGGTGCGCAAGGAGCGCGAAATTGATCTTCAAACCAAGGAAATTCAGGTACGTGAAAAGCAATATGATGCGGAAGTGAAGAAGAAGGCGGAAGCGGATCGGTATGCGGTAGAGCAAGCCGCGGAGGCGGATAAATCACGTAAAATGCGTGAGGCGGAATCGCTGCAATACTCGATTGAGACACAGGCTAAAGCGTCTGCTGAACAAAAACGACTGAATGGGCAAGCGGAAGCGGATGCGGAACGCGCCAAAGGTACGGCGGATGCTGACGTCATCCGTTTGCGTGGTCTGGCGGAAGCCGAGGCCAAGGAAAAGCTGGCGGAGGCGTTCCAGAAGTTTGGTGAGGCAGCCGTACTCGATATTATCGTGAAAATGCTGCCTGAGCTGGCCGGCCGGATTGCTGAGCCAATTGCGTCCATTGATAAATTAACGGTTGTGGATACAGGCAAGGGAGAAGGAGCAGCGCGTGTCAGCAATTATGTCACAGAGCTAATGGCTACGGCTCCAGAGATGCTCAAGAGTGTGTCCGGTATTGATGTAGAGCAGTTAATTAAGGGGCTGACCACGGGGAAAAAGGGCCTTCATTCCGTATCGTCCTCCGGTGAAACGGATAAGCTGCACATTCATGCCCCGGTTGAGGTTGCGCCGCGGGATAAAGAATAGCCGCAGGGTGTACAGGAGCAGATACCCCTTAACAGAAAGAACGCTTTTCATCACAGCTTTTCCCGGTTATTGTGATGAAAAGCGTTTTCTTTTTATTGACCTTTAGCGGAATATTTGGTACTTTAACGTGGATTCCTCTGAGCTTCATGCTCTAATTCTTAGGATCAAGGTTCAGATAAAAAGAGGTGCGGATGTGAGCAGCCTACAAGTGGCGAAAGCGCTGAATAACAATGTGATTATCGGGATGCATCCCGAGCATGATGAGGTTGTTGTGATTGGAAAAGGAATCGGTTTCAATCGCAAAAACGGCGATCTTATACCGTTGGATTCAGTTGAAAAATTATTTATATTAAAAAGCCATGAGGAGCAGGAGCAATACAAGCGATTGCTTCCCGAGCTGGATGAAAAGCTCATTGAGGTCATTGGTGAGATGCTTCACCATGTTCAGCTTCAAGCGAAGAAGCCTCTGAATGAGCACATATTGATTGCTTTAACCGATCACATCGCCTTTTCCATTAATCGTCAGAAACAGGGCATTACGATCCATAATCCGTTTTTGTATGAAACGAGAGAAATTTACCCTCAGGAATACAAGATGGCTGAACAGGCAGTCTCTTTGATCAAGGACAAGATGGGTGTGGATCTGGGAGAAGATGAAATCGGATTCGTGGCCTTGCATATTTACAGTGCCATGACGAACCAGCATATTTCCGAGGTCAGGAAGGATTCTCGATTGATTGCTGATATGGTACAGGTAGTAGAGACTACGCTGGATTATCGCATTCCTCTCCAATCCCTGGATTACTCACGTCTGCTGACTCATCTGAGGTTTGCGATTGAACGTGTACGTCGAGGAGAGATTGTGCAGGAGATTTACCGATTGGACAAGCTTTTGAATGAAGAGTATCCGGAAATGTATATGTTAGCCTGGAAGCTCACGAAGATTATGGAGAAAAGGCTTCGCAAACCCGTATATCCGGCTGAGGTTAGCTATTTGACGATGCATTTACAGCGGTTGTCCCAACGCAAAGAGCAGGGAGATCAACGTTAGAACAGCTAGAATCGAAAAAAGTATTGCCTCACTTTTGGCAGAATGCTATAATGAATTTCGTAATGAGCAAGACAACAATTGAATATCTAACGTGTTACTGATTCGATCAGGCATGAGTTGTTTTAAATTATGATTGTTTACAGCCTACCGGGGTAAGCTATATCCCAAGGTTGTGTTCAAACATACTTAAATCGGCTCATGCCTTTTTTGTTGTTTTGCCTCTCTATTCTAATTTTCAGAGAAGGAAGTGGAACGTATGTTTAAAAAGCTTTTCGGTGTTTTACAGCGTGTCGGCAAAGCTTTAATGCTTCCTGTAGCCATTTTACCGGCAGCGGGACTTTTATTGGGAATCGGCAACATGTTGGTCAATCCCGATTTTCTCCAGTACATTCCAGCATTAAATGCGGGCTGGGTTCAATCGGTAGCGACGATCATGATGAATGCCGGACAAATTGTTTTTGATAATCTGGCACTGTTGTTTGCAGTCGGCGTAGCCGTCGGTCTGGCAGGCGGTGAAGGTGTAGCAGGTTTGGCTGCGATCATCGGTTACCTCGTCATGAACATTACATTGGGTACAGCTGTGGGTGTTACACCGGGTCTGATCGCTCAAAAAATACCGGGCTATGCGAACGTGCTGGGGATTCCAACGCTGCAAACCGGGGTGTTCGGCGGGATTATCATCGGTATACTGGCCGCGGCCATGTACAATCGCTTTTTCAAAATTGAGCTTCCTTCGTATCTGGGCTTTTTCGCAGGTAAGCGCTTCGTTCCGATTGCAACAGCAGTATCTTCGTTGTTGATTGGACTATTGCTGGTCATTGTATGGCCTCCCGTACAATCTGGACTGAACGTCGTGTCTCACTTCATGGTTGATTCCAACCCGACACTGGCCGCTTTCATTTTTGGGGTCATTGAACGCTCACTTATTCCTTTCGGATTGCATCACATTTGGTATTCACCGTTCTGGTTTGAGTTCGGCGAGTACGTGAACAAGGCAGGTCAAACGATTCATGGTGACCAGCAAATCTTCTTTAACCAGCTTCGTGATGGAGTTACATTGACAGCAAGTACGTTCCAAGTGGGTAAATTCCCGTTCATGATGTTCGGTTTGCCAGCCGCAGCGCTTGCAATGTATCATGAAGCAAGACCGGAACACAAAAAATATGTAGCAGGTATTATGGGTTCAGCAGCTTTGACCTCGTTCTTGACAGGGATTACGGAGCCACTGGAATTTTCCTTCCTGTTCGTAGCTCCATTGCTGTTCGCGGTGCATGCTGTGTTTGCAGGGCTGTCGTTTATGACCATGCAAATTTTGAATGTTAAAATCGGTATGACCTTCTCTGGTGGATTTATCGACTTCCTGATTTTCGGGATTATTCCGAATCGTACGTCTTGGTGGTACGTCATCATCGTCGGTCTGATTTTGGCGGTTATTTACTACTTCGGATTCCGATTCATCATACGGAAGTTTAACCTGAAAACACCAGGGCGTGAAGAAGCTACAGAAAATGTTGAAGGAGCCGCAGTCGGTACCACAGACGAGCTTCCAGGCAATATTTTGGCAGCTTTCGGCGGGGCGTCCAATATCAAGCATTTGGATGCTTGTATCACACGTCTTCGTATTGAAGTTAACGAGAAGTCCAACGTTGACAAGGCTCGTCTCAAACAGCTTGGCGCAGCGGGTGTACTCGAAGTCGGCAACAACGTACAAGCCATTTTCGGTACACGTTCCGACACGATTAAAACGCAAATGGCTGATATTATGGCGGGACGCACACCTGCTCCGGCTTCGTCTCAACCTGCTCCGCAAGAAGAGAAGGAAGCTGGTGAAGAAAAACAGACCATCATCGTTGAAGATATCGTGATGCCTGTTAACGGAGAATTGGTTGATATTTCGACTGTTCCTGATCCGGTATTTGCAGAACGTATGACAGGAGACGGTTTTGCTGTCGTGCCAAATGATGGAACGATTGTGTCACCTGTATATGGTAAAGTATTCAATGTATTCCCAAGCAAGCATGCCATTGGTATCCAATCTGACGGTGGTAAGGAAGTGCTTGTTCATATCGGGGTGAACACAGTAAAGCTTAAAGGCCAAGGATTTGACGTTTTGGTGAACGAAGGCGATCTTGTGTCAGCCGGTCAACCGATTATGAAAGTAGACCTGGAATACGTGAAGGCAAACGCAAAATCCATCATCTCACCAGTCATTTTTACCAACCTTCCCGAAGGTTCTTCGGTAACTTTAAACAAAACTGGAGTATTGAAGGCTGGCGAAGATGGTATAATTACGATAAAATAAACTCTATGTGTTTCGGATTAGTAATCAGGCGGCTTAGGTCGCCTGATTATCGACCCGGTTTCACTACACGTATACTGCGTGTAAACAAATATTATCCATAGGAAAGTGGGAGGAACAATTATGCAAACAACTTTTAGAATTACTGATGAAGACGGTATCCATGCACGTCCTGCAACTGCGCTGGTAAATACAGCTAATAAATTCAGCGGTGCTGAATCTTTTGCCGAAGCTAACGGTAAAAAAGTAACTTTGAAATCCATTCTGGGTGTATTGTCTCTCGGTCTGGAACAAGGCGATATCATCAACATCATCTGTGAAGGCGCTGAAGCTGCTGACGCTCTGAAAGCTCTTGAAAATGTAATCGTTAACGAAGGGCTGGGCGAAGTTCATGCTTAAAATTTCCGGGATTGCCGCTTCGGCAGGCATCGCTATTGCCCGGGCGTTTATCTTGGAGCATCCGAATTACGCTGTAGAGAGACGCGCGGTTGGTGATGCTGAAGCTGAAATTGCAAGATTGGATGCGGCTTTAGTAAAATCTCAAACCGAATTGGAAGCGATTAAGGAGAAAACTTTACAGGAACTGGGCGAGAAAAAAGCAGAGATTTTTGCTTCTCACCTGTTGATCCTGAATGATCCTGAACTGATCGATCCGGTTAAAGCTAAGATCAGAGACGAGCAGCTTAATGCTGACTATGCTCTGAACGAAGTAGCTACACAGTTTATTTCCATGTTCGAAAACATGAAAAGTGCTTATTTGCAAGAACGCGCATCGGACATGCGTGATGTAACCAAGCGGATCCTGAATCACCTGCTTGGTGTTCATTTTGTCAGTCCTGCAGAAATTGCCGAAGAAACGATTGTACTTGCAGAAGATTTGACACCTTCCGACACAGCTCAGCTGAATCGCGAATTTGTTAAAGGTTTTGCAACCAACATCGGCGGACGTACTTCGCACTCGGCTATTATGGCTCGTTCACTTGAAATTCCTGCGGTTGTAGGAACGAAAAATATATTGTCCCAAGCTAAAAGCGGCGATTTGATTATCGTCGATGGTCTGGATGGTCACGTATTTGTGAACCCTTCCGAAGAGATCGTTGCGGAATACCAAGCTAAACAGGTGGCATACGACAAGCAACGCGAAGAGTGGCGCAAGCTGCGCGGCGAAGCTACAGTTTCCGTCGATGGTGTGCATGTCGAACTGGCAGCCAATATCGGTACGCCTAACGATGTAGCTGGCGTTCTGGATAACGGTGGCGAAGGCGTTGGCCTGTATCGTACTGAATTCTTGTATATGGGACGCGATAAGCTTCCATCCGAAGAAGTACAGTACACAGCATACAAAACCGTTCTGGAAAGAATGGAAGGCAAACCGGTTGTAGTCCGCACGTTGGACATCGGTGGCGACAAAGAGCTTCCTTATCTGGATCTGCCGAAGGAAATGAATCCATTCCTCGGATTCCGTGCTATTCGTCTGTGTCTGGATCGTCAGGATATTTTCCGTACTCAATTGCGTGCTTTGCTGCGGGCAAGTGTACACGGTAACCTGCGGATCATGTTCCCAATGATTGCTACACTAAACGAATTCCGTGAATCCAAAGCTGTGTTGTTGGAGGAAAAGGAAAAGTTGGTAGCCGAGGGTGTAGCCGTATCTGAAGAAATTCAGTTGGGCATCATGGTAGAAATTCCTTCTACAGCGGTATTGGCTGACCAATTCGCAAAAGAAGTTGATTTCTTCAGTATCGGTACGAACGATCTGATTCAGTACACAATGGCAGCGGATCGTATGAACGAGCGGGTTTCTTACCTGTATCAACCATATAACCCATCCATTCTGCGTCTGGTGAAAATGGTTATTGATGCCGCTCACCGTGAAGGACGTTGGGTTGGTATGTGCGGCGAAATGGCAGGGGATACAACAGCAATTCCATTGCTGCTGGGTCTGGGACTCGATGAGTTCAGCATGAGTGCTACTTCCATTCTGCCAGCACGCAGTCAAATTTCGAAATTGTCCCGCGCGGACATGGAGAAACTGGCTGCAAAAGCTTTGGATATGCAAACAGCCGAGCAGGTTGTTGAATTGGTTCAAAGCATTGAAGGCTAAGGAAGGGTATCACATTTTCAAGGTATATCTTTTTCCAACAAAAATTGCTGTTTACATACAGCGGCCGGTATCTAACAGATACCGGCCTTTTTGTATGCCCCAAATTGGAGTTTGCTTTTAGCTGCATGAGCAATTCAATATAGGCTTGCGAGCTGCAGTTGCTTCGTCCAGTCGCGTGACTGGAGTGGTATATGGAGCATTCAGCACCAATTCAGGCGTTTCCTCCGCTTCCCGCGCAATTTGGATCATGGTGTCAATGAAGGCATCAAGCGTCTCCTTGCTTTCCGTTTCTGTCGGCTCGATCATGATACATTCCTCTACATTCAGCGGGAAATAAATCGTAGGCGGATGGTAGCCGAAATCGAGCAATCGCTTGGCAACATCAAGTGTACGCACTCCGAATTTCTTTAAGCCGCGCCCAGACATCACAAATTCGTGTTTGCAATAGCCTGGATAAGGGATATCAAAATGCGGAGCCAGCCGATGCATCATATAATTGGCATTCAGTACGGCACATTCGGATACCCGCTTCAAGCCGTCAGGGCCATAGCTGCGGATATAGGCATAGGCACGGACGAGAATGCCGAAGTTGCCGTAAAAGGCTTTGACCCGTCCGATGGAATCTCCCTGCTCTCGATCCCAGTGGTACGTGCCCTTGGGATCACGCACGACAAGCGGCTTGGGCATATACGGAATGAGCCGTTGCTTTACCCCGACAGGTCCTGCGCCGGGGCCGCCTCCGCCATGTGGGGTACTCATCGTTTTGTGCAAATTGAGATGCACCACGTCAAAGCCCATATCCCCGGGGCGGGTGATCCCCATAATGGCGTTGGAGTTCGCGCCGTCATAGTAGAGCAGGCCACCTGCTTCATGCACAATTGCGGCAATGTCAGCGATTTGCTTCTCGAACAGCCCGAGCGTGTTCGGGTTGGTCAGCATAAGCGCAGCGGTGTCGTTGCCTACGGCTTGACGCAGCGCGTCCAGATCCACCAGCCCCTGCGGTGTGGAGGGGAGGGTGATCGTTTCGAAGCCTGCCACAGCGGCGCTGGCGGGGTTCGTTCCGTGCGAGGAATCCGGCACGAGCACTTTGGTACGCCGCTCACCACGCGCTTCGTGGTAGGAGCGGATCATCATCAGCCCGGTCCATTCGCCATGGGCGCCCGCGGCGGGCTGAAGGGTGACGGCATCCATGCCGGTTAACGCGGCCAGATCGCTTTGAAGCGTATGGAGCAGTGCCATGGCTCCCTGGATGCTGCCCTCTGGCTGGTACGGATGGATTTTGGCGAAGCCTGCATAACGGGCGACATCCTCGTTTACCTTGGGGTTATATTTCATCGTACAGGAGCCGAGCGGATAAAATCCGTTGTCCACGCCAAAATTGCGCCGTGACAGGGCGGTATAATGTCGAATTACGTCTACTTCGTATACCTCGGGCAATGCCGCAGGCTCGCTACGCTGCGCATAATCCGGCAAAAGCTCTGCCACCGGACGGCGGGGAACATCGCATTCGGGCAGGGAATAGGCGATACGGCCTGATCTGCTCAATTCAAAAATGAGCGCCTGATCATGCTCTTTCATCTGATTTCGACTGGATTCGACTTCTGGATTCGGTATACCCTGATCTTGTCCGGTGGTGTGTGTCATAGCAATCCCCCCAAGATGTGTACGAATTGATCGATCTCTTCCTTTGTTCGTTGCTCTGTCACGGCAATCAGCATGTGACCTGCATATTCCTCATAATCCCGCCCTAACTCGTAGCCGCCGATAAATCCGGCAGCAAGCAATCCGGCTTGCAATTTATTCATATCGGTACCCTCAGGTAACCGCAGGGCAAACTCGTTAAAGGTGGGTGCAGTAAAGGAGGCTGTCACACCCTTCAAGCCGAGTAGTTGCTCCAATGCGTAACGGCTTTTGTGCAAGTTTAGCTCGGCTACTTCCGCGATGCCCTGTCTACCCATGACGGACAAATACACAGAGGCGGATAAGGCGAGTAACGCCTGATTGGAGCATATGTTAGAGGTGGCCTTTTCCCGGCGGATATGCTGTTCCCGTGCCTGTAAGGTCAGCACGAAGCCGCGTTTACCGTTGCGATCTGTGGTCTGGCCCACTATACGTCCGGGGATACGGCGCATATGCGCCTGAGAAACGGCAAAGTAACCACAGGTTGGGCCACCGAGGGAGGAGGAGATGCCGAGCGGCTGCGCGTCTCCTACGACAATATCCGCGCCCTGCTTACCGGGTGCTTCCAGCAAGCCCAGCGCCAGCGGATTGGCGCTGACAACCATAAGACCCTTGTGGGCATGAATCAGGTCAGCCATCGGCTTCAGATTTTCCACGGCCCCGAAAAAATTAGGGCTTTGGACCAAAACTGCCGCCGTCTGCTCCGATATGGCCGCCGTTAATGCCTTCACGTCAGTTACACCATCTGCACAGTCGATCTCTACGATATCCAAATCCAGCCCGCGCGCATAGGCAGCCAACACCTGACGTGCCTCCGGATGGACGGTCCGCGATACGATAAGCTGCTTGCGGCGGGTGGCAGCGGCAGCCAATGAGCCTGCTTCTGCCAGCGCAGTCGCTCCATCATACATGCTGGCATTGGCTACAGCCATGCCTGTTAATTCGCATATATACGATTGAAATTCGAAGATGGCTTGCAGCTCGCCCTGGCTTACCTCCGGCTGATAAGGAGTGTAGGCTGTATAAAATTCCGAGCGCGAAGTGATATGCTGGATGACGGACGGAATATGATGATCGTAAATCCCTGCGCCGAGAAAGCTGGCGTGCGTGTCTGTATTGGCATTTTGCCCGGCCAGTCCTGATAAGTGGCGGGTTAAGGCTCTTTCGTCTAACCGAGAAGACAGGGGCAGCTCCCCTTTATACCGGATCGCCTCAGGAATATCGCTGAATAAATCGTCGATGGACGATGCGCCGACCACGCGCAGCATTTCAGCTTGATCCTGCTCGGTCATAGGAAGATAACGATGCTGTTTCATTGGGTCTGGCTCCTTTCAACCAACAAGATCGTAAAAAACGTAAAACGATTAACAAATGATTAATAAATGATTGCCAACTGGGCAGCGGTTAGTAACGGATCACGATAGTTATAGTAAGACGAGCGTTTAAATCAGTGTGGACGTTTATAAAAGGGTGCGGCTACCACCTCGGCGCGCAGGCGCTTGCCACGAATCTCGACCTCCAGCGGCGTGGATAGGGAACTAAAACGACTGTCCACCAGAGCCAAACCCAGATTACGTTTTAAGGTGGGCGACTGGGTTCCCGTTGTGACCTCGCCGATGTGCTGTCCTTCCGCGAACACGGGGTAATGGGCACGCGGTATGCCACGGTCAAGCATTTCCAGCCCGATCAGCTTGCGCGGAATGCCTTGTTCTTTCTGGCGTTGCAGAGCCTCTCTGCCGATAAAATCTCCCTTATTCAGCTTGACGAAGAAGCCTAAACCAGCTTCCAGCGGTGAAATCGTGGCGGACAGCTCCTGTCCGTACAGCGGCAGCCGCGCCTCGAAACGCAGTGTATCCCGGGCTCCAAGTCCGGCGGGAACCAGACCATACGGCTCACCGATGCGAAGCAATCCGTCCCACACTGCCGGTGCATTCGCAGCAGGTACGTAAAATTCAAAGCCGTCTTCCCCCGTGTATCCGGTGCGGGAGACGAGCGCTTTTGCTCCGAATAATTGCACATCCTCGCTGAATCGGAAGGAAGCCAGCTTTGTAATGTCCGTGTCTGTCACGGCTGCGGCAATACGTGCAGCTTCAGGTCCTTGCAACGCCAGCAGTGCCACCGCATCTGATATGTTTTCCAGATGAACGGATGCAGGCGCATGGCGAAGCAGCCAATCCCAATCCTTATCGATGTTGGAGGCATTCACAACGAGCATGTAACGCTCCGGCCCTTTGTAGTAGACAAGGAGGTCGTCTACTACACCTCCATCCGGGTAACACAGGAGCGAATATTGGGCCTGGCCCGGCTCCAATTGGCTGACATCGTTCGTCGTCACCTGTTGCAGAAATGCTTCGGCTTCCTGGCCCTCGACCAAGAATTCACCCATATGCGATACATCGAATAATCCTGCACGTTGCCGGACGGCCTCATGTTCCTTTTGAATGCCACTGAACTGTACAGGCAGCTCCCAGCCGCCAAAATCAATGCAACGAACCCCCGACAGCGTGCTGTAGGATGAATGCAGCGGCGTTTTTCGCAAGTTAGTCATTTTTCCACTCCTATCCGGTGTGATCGGCTAAACAAAAAAGACAGGCCGAAAAAAACGTATGGACGGCAGTCCACACACTTTTTTTCAGCTCTGTCCTTGATACCTGAGAGTTACCCCGGTGTGTACCGGGTTTCCCCTTGGGTGATCCGCCTGTATGGCGAATGCTCTCCAGAGATGCGTCCGGCAGAGGTCCTTTTGCCTGAGAGATTCACCTGCGGTGCAGGTTTACTCCTTCGGCGCTGCCTCTGGATCAGCTATACGTTATCCGGTCCTGCCGGTTGGTTACAGCTAGATCCGACTCGCTTGCTGCCTTGTTTTACAGGTGGCAACAGCGATGCGAGTGTTGACAGTCTCTCCCTCCACGTTCATCCGCGTTTACAATTATCGGGTGTTTCCAAAAGCACTTGTTATAACCCATTAATACGCAAATTTATTCGAAATGTCAACAAAAATGTCATGAAAAACATTATTAAAAACATTTTATTCATAAATAAGGATATGTAAGCGTTTGTTATAATCTGTCGTATTTTTAGTTAGAAAGATATATGGAGTAATGTGAAATATTTTTGTTAGTATTATTGACATGATAGTTCTAGTTGTCATAATCTTAACCTGTCATAGACGGGTAGGCAAAACGATGTAATCCATATGAAAGCGAGGCGGAGCAGGATGAGTGAAGTGAAGCAGCAATTGTGGTACACGGAAGAACATGAATGGGTTCAGCGCACAGAGGATGGAACGGTACGAATCGGTATTACGGACTTTGCACAGCATCAACTGGGCGATATCGTTTTTGTGGAGCTGCCTGGGGAGGGAGCAACGATTGAGCAGGGGGCGGAGATTGGTACTATTGAATCGGTAAAGACAGTATCCGACCTGTTCGCTCCAGTAACGGGAACGGTGTTGAAGGTGAATGAAGCGCTGGAAGGTACGCCTGAGCTGGTAAACGAATCGCCCTACGAAAAAGGCTGGATGATCGAAGTGAAGATTGGGGAAGATCTGGAGGGAGCATTAAGCAAGCTGCTGTCTGCGGATCAGTACGAGCAGTTGACTGCCAATGAGTAATAATGGGGCAATGTAGATTGGATAATTGAATAAGGGCGGCGTTTGTCCGCTCGATTTTGTATAAAAATAGTCGCGATGAATTGGCATAGCGGCTATTTTTTGCTGTCTTTTTTGGCAAGCGTAATTACGTTCTTTTCTCTTTTTTAGAGGATAGATCTCATACATAAATTGTACCGATGACAGGATGGTTTTTCGACTAAATACTCATGTTACAGACCAAATTAAGAGGAATTATGCAGAATGATTTCGCGCCTGTTTATCTTAAATTTAAATGTTGTCATCAACGTTCATGACGAAAGTACGTTTTCATTTCGTTGATGAAGATAGCGTTGTCATTTAGTATGAATTTTAAGAAAAGGTAGTGATGCTTTTTACCTATAAGGAGGATATGAATATGAGCACAGTGGACACAAAGTCCAGTTCAAACGGAGGAGCGCGCGTTGCCGTACAGCGTTTTGGCCGTTTTCTCAGTGGTATGGTTATGCCCAATATGGGGGCCTTTATCGCATGGGGATTGATCACGGCACTCTTTATTCCGACCGGATGGTTCCCAAATGAGGGGTTTGCACAACTGGTTGATCCGATGAAAAATTATTTGCTGCCGCTGCTGATCGGTTATACAGGTGGCACAATGATTCACGGACAGCGCGGAGGTGTGATCGGGGCCATTATGACGATGGGTGTCATTGTCGGGGCGGACATTCCGATGTTTCTCGGCGCGATGATAGCTGGTCCGCTGGCTGCATGGATATTGAAGAAATTCGACAAAGCGATTGACGGCAAAGTTAAATCAGGCTTTGAAATGCTGGTCAATAACTTCTCGGCAGGGATTATCGGGGCGATTTTAGCGTTGCTTGCCCATGTGGCAATCGGCCCGGTAGTACAAATCATCAGTCAAGTGTTGTCAGCAGGGGTACAGTTCCTCGTGAACGCAGGGCTGTTGCCGCTCGTCAATCTCATTATTGAGCCCGGAAAAGTATTGTTTTTAAACAACGCGCTGAACCACGGAGTATTGAGTCCGATTGCGCTGGAGGAAGCTTCAAGAACAGGCAAATCCGTTTTGTTCATGCTGGAATCCAACCCTGGACCGGGGCTCGGTATTTTGCTGGCCTACTGCCTGTTTGGTAAAGGTTCTGCGAAGTCGTCGGCTCCCGGTGCGGTCATCATTCACTTTTTCGGCGGGATTCATGAAATTTATTTCCCTTATATTTTGATGAAGCCGATTCTGATTCTTGCTGCTATAGCAGGGGGCGTAGTGGGAACGTTCTGTTTCATGCTGACAGGTGCCGGACTGGTTGCAGCTCCTTCACCGGGTAGTATCATTGCTTATTTCCTGATGACGCCAAAAGGTGGATATTTGCCAATGCTGAGCGGTGTGATCGCTGCTGCGGTCGTATCGTTTGCTGTTGCTGCTGTGTTACTCAAGACAGGTAAGCAAAAAGAAGAGGATCTTGAGGAAGCGGCATCCCGCATGAAGGATATGAAAACTCAAAGCAAGGGTGCAAGCGAAAACGCTACTGTAACGGAAGATAACGGCGAAGCTGATCGTGCTGCGGAGATTGCCGAAGTTCAAACGGTCAAGGATAAATCAGATGTGAACAAGATCGTCTTTTCCTGTGATGCAGGTATGGGCTCAAGCGCTATGGGCGCCTCGATTTTACGCAAAAAAATGAAGCAGGCGGGTGTGGACGTTACGGTAACGAACACGGCAATCAGTGAGATTCCGCAGGATGCAGATATTGTCATTACGCAAAAAACGTTGACAGACCGGGCTAAAACGGTAGCTCCGAATGCCGAGCACATTTCCATTGACAATTTCCTGAAGAGCCCTGAATACGAAGCGCTGGTGGAACGTCTGAAATCCGATTCTTAATCCACCGTAGTAGTCAGGCCGCCTGTGTGCAGTAGGTATTCTGCGGAGGGGATGAGCTTGGGAAGGAACGGTATGCGCTTATGAATATTACGAAACGACAACGTGACATCGTGGAATATCTTCTGGAGCAGTCCAAAGAGGTAACTGCCGGGGAAATTGCCGAGAAGATCAATGTCAGCACAAGGACGGTTCACCGGGAACTCAGTGCAGTCGAGCATTGGTTAGCGGCTCATGAGGTAAAGCTGGAGAAAAAATCAGGGATTGGAATCTATGTGGATGCCGACTCAGA
Organism: Paenibacillus sp. 23TSA30-6; assembly: GCF_014858585.1. Classification (NCBI taxonomy): domain Bacteria; kingdom Bacillati; phylum Bacillota; class Bacilli; order Caryophanales; family Paenibacillaceae; genus Paenibacillus; species Paenibacillus sp. 23TSA30-6. Next base: position 62,049 of record NZ_SLTL01000014.1, read on the forward strand.
TCAGCTTGTATGTCTGCGGGAGCAATTGATGCATACGAAGTCGGACGAATATTCGGCTGAGGAAAGAAAGATCGTGGTTCTCTGTATGCTGCTGGATACACAGGAGCCGATCAAGCTGTTGGCGCTGGCTTCTGATTTGAAGGTCACGGTAACTACTGTCAGTCATGATCTGGACGAATTGCAAGACTGGATCGGGGAACGGGGACTCGTGCTTGTGCGCAGACGCGGGTACGGCGTCGAGATTACAGGCAGGGAGACAGACAAAAGACGGGCGATTTCCGAGCTGGCTCTCGAAAATTTGGACGAATCGGATCTGTTTTCCGGCCGGGAAGAACCCCGCCCCTTTACGCGTGTCGCCGATAAGCTGCTGGAGATGATTGGCAGAGAGAACCTGCTGACCGTGGAAAATGCCCTCTGGCAGCCCCATGAGAAATGGCTGGAAAACATGGTGGAAAGCAAATATATGGAGCTGCTGATTCAAATTTGCGTTTCGTTGGCACGTTTGCGACTCGGATACGTTGTGGATCATCGTCTCTCGTATTCGAAAACGGATTCGGATGAGAATGTCGTGCTGCGTACAGCTATGGTGAAACGCATATGCACAGAGTTGTCAGAGGCGCTGGATATTGATTTTCCGGAGCCGGAACGATCTTATTTCAGACTGCTGTTCCGTGATGCCGAGGATCATTCTACCCGGCTGCTGCCGTTGGATGATCTCGTACTGCTGGAGTCGGTTCATGAGTTGATTCGTCGTGTAGAGGAAGAGACAGACACGCCATTGGCAGAGGATCGTGTTCTGCGTGAAGGGCTGATTGCCCATATGGCTCCGGTACTCAAACGCTTGAAGGAAGGCAGATCCATCCGTAATCCCCTGCTCCAGCAAATCCGCAAGGATTACGGCAGCTTGTTCGACTCGGTGAAGAAGGCTGCGGCGGACATGACAGAAATGGAAGTGCCGGATGAAGAGATCGGATTTCTCGTCATGCATTTCGGCGCTTCGCTGGAGCGGCTGCGACAATTGCGGCGGGAGGTGCGGGCCATCGTCGTCTGCACGAGCGGCATTGGATCATCCAGGCTACTGGCAACAAGGCTCGCCAAGGAGCTGCCACAGATCAAAATCGTGGATAGGGCCTCATGGTACGAGGCGGCGCGGATTCCGAAAGAGGATTATGATCTGATCATTTCGACGGTGGAGCTACCGCTTGAACCGGATCGTTACCTCAAGATCAGCCCGTTGCTGACGCAGGAGGAGAGTGACCGCCTGCGTCATTTTATCCAGCATATTACACTCAAGCATCCCCATAATCAGCAGCAGGAGCAGGCCGTTCAGCCCGGTCAGGGCATGGAGTGGCTTACCGGGCTGCGGAAAAGTCTCGAGGAAATTGTACACATTGTGCAGCAATTTCAAGTGTATCCGCTGGAAAATCAGAGGATGGATATGCGGGCTACCGTACAGGCTATCTGCATGCTGGAGGCGGGGCGGGGGAACGTCACAGAGCCTACTGCCATTGCTGCACAGCTCATGGAAAGAGAGCGCCAGGGGAGTCAGGTTATCCCTGATACCTCCATTGCTTTAGTCCATACGCGTAGCCGCTATATCCGCCAGCCTTCGCTTACCTTGTATAAGCTGGCAGAGCCACTGCTGGGGGATGCAGGCGAACAGGTAGATTGCGTGCTGCTTATGCTGGGACCTCGCGAGCTGCCGAGAGAAAGCTTGGAGGTATTGAGCGAGATTAGTGCATTACTGTTGCAGGAAGACATGGTTACGCTACTGGAACACGGCAGCCGTGAGCATATTGTCAATTATATATCAAGTGAACTGGCTGAATTTTTTCACAGTAAATTAGGGACAGGGAGGAACCTACCGTGAGCATTATGACGATAGATAAAGTAAAAATGAACGCAACCGCCAAAGACAAATACGAGGCGATTCGCATGGCCGGACAAATCCTGCTGGATGCCGGACATATTACAAGTGAGTACATTGACAAGATGCTGGAACGCGAGGAGATCGTGTCTACCTATATCGGGAACGGGCTGGCTATTCCACACGGCACGAAGGAATCCAAGACGTTCATTCAATCGACTGGCATCTCGATCATTCAGTTCCCGCAAGGTGTAGATTTTGGGGAAGAAAAAGCATACATGGTGATCGGCATCGCAGCACAAGGCGGCGATCATATGGAGATTTTGACGAGTATCGCTGTGGTGTGTGCGGAGGAAGAAAATATGGAGAAACTTCGCAACGCGGTGACCCCTCAGAAAATTATGGATCTGTTCGAAAGCGAGATGGAACTATGAGAGCCGTTCACTTTGGAGCAGGAAATATCGGTCGCGGCTTTATCGGATTGATTCTGTCGCGTGCAGGCTATGAGGTTGTCTTTTCGGATGTTAACGACACCCTTGTATCCGAGTTACGCCGCCGCAAGCAATACACTGTAGAGCTGGCGAATGATACCAAGGATACGGAGATGGTCACGAATGTAACCGCGATTGACGGCAAAGATGCAGGGGCTGTAGCAGACGCGGTAGACCACGCTGATTTGGTAACGACCGCAGTGGGTGTCAGCATCCTCAAGCATATCGCGGCAGGCATTGCCGAGGGGATTAAGAGGCGGATAGAGCGCGGCGCAGCGCCGCTACATGTGATCGCCTGCGAAAATGCAATCGGAGGCAGCGCTCAACTGAAAGAGCATGTTTTTGCGCTACTGGATGAGGCGACTTGTGCCAAGGCAGAGGCTTCGGTGTATTTTCCAAATGCTGCTGTAGACCGGATTGTGCCGATCCAGCATCATGAGGACCCGTTGCATGTGCAGGTAGAGCCCTTTTACGAGTGGGTGGTGGATCGTTCGCAAATGGCCCCTGACCATGAAGAGATTGAAGGTATCCTATACGTACAGGATCTGGAGCCTTATATTGAACGCAAGCTGTTCACGGTGAATACGGGGCATTGTGTGGCGGCCTATCTTGGCTATAACGCGGGTTATGCTACCATTCAGGAAGCCATGAAGGATAACAAGGTGGTGGATTCGATACAAGGGGCACTGGAGGAAACAGGGGCGGTGCTTGTAAAGCGCTTCGGTTTGGATCAGGGGGAGCATAAGAAGTACATCTCCAAAATTTTGGATCGCTTCCGCAACCCTAATCTGACAGACGAGGTCACTCGGGTCGGACGTTCGCCGTTACGGAAACTGTCTCCCAATGACCGTCTTGTACGTCCGGCACTGCAAGCGGAGGAGTATGGCATCCCGACGGATCATCTGGCGTTAGGAATGGCTGCTGCCTGTAAATTTGATATTGCGGAGGACCCCGAGGCAGTCGAGCTCCGGAAGGTGATCCGCAGCGAAGGACTGGGTGTGGCGCTGACACGCTATACATCCATACCGGCAGATCACCCGCTACACCGGCAGGTAATGGAGCAATATGATATTATAAGTTCATAAAACAACGAAATAACGCGCGTTATTTTCGATAATCCTCTTGAAGACAAACATCCACATCCACATTAACGTGTTCTGTAGGGATGTGCTTCAAGAGGATTTTTATATGCGTGATTTACATCACATAACAACCTGTCTAAATTGGTTATATTGATAATGATTATCATTATCTACAAAATGGAGTCATCATCATATCTATTTAGGGAGGATTACAGTGAAACCGATCTATGTTACCTTAGGGTTTCTATTTTTGGCGCTTGGAGTGATTGGTGTGGTAGTACCGTTGCTGCCGACTACGCCGTTTTTGCTGCTGGCAGCCTTTTTCTTTATGCGGGGGTCTGAACGGATTCACCAATGGTTTTCGAATACCTCTTTGTATCATAAGTATCTGGAAAGCTTCGTCCAAACGAGATCGTTGAAGCTGTCCACGAAAATCACCACTCTGGGATTGGCGTCAGCCATGCTCATTACCGGCTTTATTTTAACCCCCCCAGTGTGGGCCAAAGTGATTATCGCGTTGGTCATCCTCTTCAAATATTATTACTTTATATTCCGGGTCGGAACGGTGAGAGGCACTACAGGGGAAACTCCATCCCCAACTCCATCTGTAGCTGCACTTGCTGATACCACGAAGAAAAGGACTAAAATGGTCGACAGCCGTCTGCTCGGTCTGGTGGAGCATTCCCGAAAATATATCGTTTTGGGTGTGCTTGTGCAGTGGATCGGTCTTTTGGGCAGTATAGCCGCTGTTTTGTCCATGTCCTTTGTTTTGCAACAGGCATGGACGGGACAAGTTACCCGTAAGCTGATTCTATCTGTGACGGCCATTGTCATTGCTGCGATTGCAGTCCGATGCTTGTGCAATTATGCAGCCAGTATGCTGTCCTATCGGGCCTCCGTGAATGCCAAAAAAACGCTGCGCTCGCAAATTTACGGCAAGCTGCTGAAGCTGGGGCCGGCGTATACGGATCATACCTCCACGTCGGGGGTTATTCAGGTTGCTGTAGAAGGAGTGGAGCAGCTTGAAACCTATTTTGGCAGATACATGCCCCAGCTATTTTACAGTCTGCTTGCACCCGTAACGTTGTTCATCACACTATCCTTTGTCAGCTTCAAGGCTGCCATTATTCTGTTGATCTGCGTTCCGCTGATTCCGGTGTCGATTATAGTCATTATGAGAATGGCTAAAAAGCTGTTTCGAAAATATTGGGGCAGCTATGTCAATCTGGGCCACAGCTTTTTGGAAAATGTACAGGGCCTGACCACGCTTAAAATATACGGGACAGACCAGGAGAAACATCAGGAAATGAACACGGCTGCCGAGGATTTTCGCAAAATGACAATGAAAGTACTGACCATGCAACTTAACTCGGTGGCAGTCATGGACCTTATCGCATTTGGCGGTGCCGCTGCTGGTGTTCTGGTCGCAGTGAGCGAATATTCGGCTGGTCATATCGGCTTGGCGGGAGCGCTGATTATTGTGCTGCTATCGGCGGAGTTTTTCATCCCGTTGCGCCTGCTGGGCTCTTACTTTCATATCGCCATGAACGGGATGGCAGCGAGTGACAAAATATTTCAAATTCTGAGTACAGAGGAACTGGTACAAGGAAAAGAAAGCATCAAGACTACCGATATTCGACTGGATCAGGTGAATTTTGCCTACGACGAAAGGGACACCCTGCGAAATATATCTATGGAAATTCCTCAGGGCAGTTTTGTTTCCATTGTCGGGGAATCTGGCTCTGGTAAAAGTACAGTAGCCGGATTAATCGTTGGTCATCATGAGGGTTATCAAGGAAGTCTGACCGTTGGAGGAACCGAGCTTGCCGCCATTTCAGAAGAAAGCCGCATGCGGCATATGACCTGGATCGGTTTCAACAGCTATATTTTCAAGGGCACGGTCGAAGCTAATTTGAAAATGGGCAATGAGCACGCGAATGAGGAACAAATGCTGGAAGCCTTGCGGCAGGTGAAGCTGTATGACTTTGTTCTCTCGCAAGGAGGACTGGAAGTAGAACTGGAGGAGCAGGGAGCGAACCTGTCAGGGGGACAGCGCCAACGGCTAGCGCTGGCAAGAGCGCTGCTGCATGATAGTAGCGTGTACATTTTTGATGAGGCTACCTCTAACATAGACAGTGAGAGCGAGGAAGGTATTATGGAGGTTATACATGCGTTGGCAGGCAGAAAAACCATTATTCTCATCTCGCATAGACTGGAAAATGTTGTCCAATCCGACCGTATTTATGTGCTGCAAAACGGCTTGGTGGCAGAATCGGGAACGCATCATGAGCTGTTGAGCCAGCAGGGACATTATGCGGAGTTGTATCTCAGTCAACACCGGGTAGAGCAGTTTGTAAAAGGGGGTGCTGTATATGCGTAGACACGGATTACGGATCATGGCCCAATTACTGGTACTGGCCGGGCCTCTTTTACCAGTGCTACTCATAACGATTGTTACAGGAGTGCTTGGATTTGCTTGTGCTATTGGCATTATTGTCTATGGAGCCCTTGCCCTGCTTACAGCAACGGGCATCACGACAGGCTACAGCATGACGTTTCTGCTCACGGCCATCGTGATTTGTGCTGTACTGCGTGGGGTGTTCCGTTATGGCGAGCAAATGAGTGGTCATTACCTCGCCTTCAAACTGCTGGCTGTGCTGCGTGACAAGGTGCTTCAAGCCCTGCGCAGACTGGCGCCAGCCAAGCTCGAAGGCAAGGACGAAGGAAATCTGATCTCGCTGATTACGAGTGATATTGAGCTGTTGGAAGTGTTTTATGCACACACGATAGCGCCTGTTATGATCGGCATCATCACTTCACTGCTAATGGTATTCTTTATCGGTTCTTATGAGCCTCTATTAGGCTGGCTCGCTGCGCTTGCTTACATAACAGTCGGCCTGTTCATTCCCTTGTTAACGTCACGTATGGGCAGACGTCAGGGTATGGAATACCGGAGCAGCTTCGGCAAGCTGAGCAGTTATTTTCTGGATAGTCTGCGTGGTATGAAGGAAATCGTACAATACGGGCGCGGAGAACAACGGCTGGCGGAGATTAACCGTCGCACGGATCAATTGGATGCCAAGCAGAAGAGCTTGAAGCATCATGAAGGCATCACAAGAGCGATAACGGATGCGGCGGTCGTGGGATTTTCATTTCTGATGCTGCTGGCTGGATTGTATGGTATGTCCAAGTTGCAGGTCAGCTTTACAGGGATGCTTGTTTCCGTCATTGCCCTGTTTAGCTCGTTTGGCCCAGTAGTTGCGCTTAGCAATTTATCCAACAATCTGCTTCAAACGCTGGCGAGCGGGGAACGAGTGCTGAGTCTGCTGGAGGAAACCCCGGAGGTCGAGGAAAATTTCGGGGGAATGAGCGTTGCCTTTACCGGGGCGCAGGTGGACAAGATAACTTTTGCGTATGAGGATCAGACGGTGCTGGATAATGTAAGTCTTACCATCCCGCACAAGCGGATTACAGGTATTCAAGGGAAAAGCGGCTCCGGCAAGTCCACTTTGCTCAAGCTGCTGCTGCGATTCAGGGACCCGCAGCAGGGCGGGATTTTGCTGTCTGGACATGATTTGAAGGAAATTGGAACGAAGCATTTGAGAGGTCTGCAAAGCTATGTGGATCAGGATACGTTCCTGTTTGATGATACGATTGCGGCCAATATTAAAATTGGAAAACCTGATGCTACGCATAAGCAGGTTGTGGAAGCAGCCCGCAGGGCGTCGGTGCATGATTTTATTATGACCTTGCCTCAAGGATATGACAGCCGTGTCGGAGAATTGGGGGACAGGCTGTCCGGTGGTGAACGTCAGCGGCTGGGGCTGGCCAGAGCCTTTGTTCATGATGCTCCGCTCCTGCTGCTCGATGAGCCTACCAGCAATTTGGACAGCCTGAACGAAGCGATCATTTTAAAATCGTTAAAGGAACAGCAGCAGGATAAAACAATTGTCCTTGTTTCCCACCGAAGCTCCACCATGCGGATCGCAGACGATCTGTTTCAGATGGATAACCGCAGGCTGTCCTGATTTTTTGGCCGTTTTTAACGTGTATGTGAAGGGTTAAAGGGAATTATTTATGGTGCTTGGAGGGCTGCTGCTGTAGCCTGTTCATAGTTTTGTCATAAAATGGAGTGTGCGTGTGAAATGAAAGCAGCATCCGTATTTGAAATCATCCGACTTTTCAAGCTTGTCTTATTTTGATAGCCTAGTAGGTAAGGATTTTCGCAAAATCCTGAGGTATATTGACAAGTCGTAAACATCATAAATGATGGATGAACAGAGGCTGAAAGCCGATGTACAGAAATGGGTGGTGAACAGGAATGTCTGATTTCAATCAACTCAAGGAGCTTGAGCACACAACATATCCCACATATGAAGGCCATGATTTGGGTCTTACTTATACGCCTGCGGGCAGCATGTTTAAAGTATGGGCACCGACTGCGAAGCAGGTCCATGTAGCGCTGTATGACAACGCTGGATTGTACGACCAAGAAGGTAACGTTCAGGACCATAGCGGTGGCCGGGAATTTCCGATGAGCCGTGATGAGCGTGGTGTATGGTCCGTAGAGCTGGAAGGCGACTGGAACAAGTATTATTACATGTACAGGCTGGAATGGGCAGACCGCACACTTCATTATGCAGCCGACCCTTATGCGACAGCGGTATCAGCCAATGGACAGCGTACGGCAATCGTTGATTTGGCTCAAACCCATCCCGATGGATGGAAAGAGGATGCCGGCCCCACACTTGCCCGGGCTACGGATGCCATTATATATGAGCTTCATGTACGTGATTTTTCAATGGATACACATTTTAATACTGGAGAAAAAGGCTTATCTGCCGCACAAGGACGGTTTGCAGCCTTTACGTATACGGGATTAAAAGATTCGGTGGGCAACAGCATCGGACTGGATCATTTGCTGGAGCTGGGCATTACACATGTCCATCTGCTTCCGGCAGCTGATTTCCATACGGTAAATGATTTTGCGGAACAGGGCACGGAATATAACTGGGGCTATGATCCGCAGCATTATAATGTGCCGGAGGGATCTTATTCTTCCAATCCGGCTGACCCGGAGGCACGAATACGGGAGTTGAAGCAACTGGTGCAATCCCTGCATACTGCTGGCATCGGTGTCATTATGGACGTCGTGTACAACCATACTTTCTCGGTGGAAAAAGGGCCGTTCGACCCTGTTGTACCGGGTTACTATTACCGTACGGATGAGCATGGTCAGCTTTCCAACGGCTCGGGTGTGGGTAATGAGGTGGCAAGCGAACGCCCCATGGTTCGCAAGTATATCAAGGATTCACTGCGCTATTGGGCAGAAGAATATCATATAGACGGCTTCCGTTTTGATCTGATGGCACTGATTGATACGCCGACTATGGAGCAGCTTACACAGGAGCTTCGCTCTGAGGTTCGTCCTGATCTGCTTATCTATGGAGAGCCTTGGACGGGGGGAGAATCCCCGCAGCCTTTGCTGACGTTAAAAGGAACACAACGGGACAAAGGCTTTGCCGTCTTCAATGACAACTATCGTTCTGCTATTAAGGGTGACAGTGATGGTACCGCAAGTGGCTTTGCCACGGGGGCATGGGATCAGGAGGAACTGGTGCTTAAAGGTGTTTTTGGAGCTATTCATGATTTTACAGCCCAACCTTCGGAAACGGTCAATTATGTCACGGCTCACGATAATCTCAATCTGTGGGATAAAATTTTGACGGTGCGACATTTGCGGGAACACTGCGGTTTTCCTCAATGGGAGCAGGGTCAGCCGCAGGATGGGAGAGCGGCCGAACAAGCCGTGGCGGAAGCAGACCCGTACCGGGAAGTGAATGAGCATGACTTGCTGGAGAATGAAACCGTACGCAAATCCTTGCTGGCAAACGGCATGGTGCTGACCTCCCAGGGCATTCCCTTTATCCATGCAGGTGATGAACTGTTGCGCTCCAAATATGGAGACCATAATAGCTACCGTAGTGTGGATGTGGTGAATGCTATTCGCTGGGAGAACAAGGCGAGATTTCGTCCCGTATTTGATTACTATCAGGGATTAATTGCTTTACGGCGCAGTCATCCGGCATTCCGGATGGATCATCGGGAGCTGGTGGAGCAGCATATGGAAGTGCTGCACAGCAGCGGGCATGTGGTAGCTTTTGCATTGAGGCACCATGCTAACGGCGATGCCTGGAATCAGATTGTGGTGATTTATAACGGCTCGGATACGGAGCAGACGATACTGCTGCCTGCGGAATCGGATCGCTGGCATGTCGTTGTGGATGCTCACGGGGCTGGAAATGAGATACGGTATGAAGTAGCAGGCCATCGTGTGACCGTTTCGCGCTGGTCGATGATGGTACTCTATGATCAGGAGGAACCCGCTCAGCCATCCTTTTTGACCGGACAGGATCAGACTAACGAGCTGGCGGAGAACGGATTGGAAGGTTCGGATAAGGGAACAGACCAAGAAATCGCAGGTCACTACGAAGAAGCGGCGTTGTATCGCACCATTGAGTTGATTTACGAGCGTGCGGATCGACAATATTCCGGTTGGAATGTGTGGGTATGGGGCACCGGATGCCGGGACGGACATGTAGAATTGAGTGAATTGGATGACGGTCGCGCAGTAGCGCGTATTCAAGTGGCTCCTCATGTGCGGCGGATCGGCTACATCATCCGTCTCAATCAGTGGGATGCCAAGGATATTGAGGCCGATCGGTATATTGATGTAGACCTGAACCGATCTGTGATGCAGGTATTGATTCACAGTGGCAGAGAAGAATATTTGCTGTTGGTCAACGACAACCGGGCAGGATAGCTTTCTAGGGTTGGTTGTCTTTCGTACATTGAATAGCATTTTTCGATTATTTCGAGAGATGCTATTTTTTTATGCAAACGTGTGTCATTTTCAGAAAAAAGGGGTAATATAGAATTATGGACTTGTTTGATTTTGCCAGCTTGCTGGCTTACACCTTGTAGTACGACTGGTAAACAGGCAAGATTCTTGAGGAATAATCATTTGTAAGGTAACCTGAAGGAGGTTGTATATCATGAGTTCTAATGGAGGAAGTATTCAACTGACCGCCCAGCCGAGAACAGAGAAGAAGGGTTCGGCACTTCGTGGATTGAGGTTAAAAGGACGGATTCCAGCTGTGGTTTACGGCTCTGAGCTTGAAGGAACCCCTGTACATGTCGATACCAAAGAATTTAATAAAGTAGTCAGAACCGGACGTTCGGAGGTGTTCAACCTCACCGTAGAGGGTGGAGAAACCATTCCGGTCATCATTAAGGATTATCAGCAACGTGACAACCAGTGGTTGCATGCCGATTTTTTGAAAATTTCCAAAAACAAGCCGCTTCGCGTGCGTGTTTCTATTGATTATCAGGGTACACCTGTAGGTACAAAAACGGGCGGTATTCTGCAAATTCAGGAAAACGAAGTCGAAGTCGAGGGTCTTCCTGCTGACCTGCCATCTACCATTGAGGTGGATGTATCCGCACTGGATGTCGGTGACAAGCTGAGCGCGAGCGACCTGAAACTTCCTAAAGGAGTAACGTTGCACGTTCCTGAGGAAGAGTTGCTTGCTTCCATTATCGTTCCGCGTGCGGTTGAGGTGGAAAATGCTGCTGTGGCAGGTGATGCAACTGCAACAGAAGGTACAGAACAGGCTTCCGAAAACAAGGAATCCTGATGCTGTAGGTCATCGGATAGATGAGTGTCTTCCTGCTGAAGACGGCTATTTAAAGATAAATCTAAAATCGCTCCCTGATCAGGGGGGCGATTTTTTGCGTTTAAATATGTCCCGGCACTATCTAATCCCTCGATGTGTGTGTCTAATGGAGTAGGTTTTGTCGTTGCAGCAGTTATGACGATTTTGAATATTAAAAGCTTTATCATCAGGCTAATGAGCCAGGGAATATCGCTATCAAGCGGTAATCCCCGGTTTTTTACTGCTGTATGAAGGAGAGGGGAAATGGAGAGCGTATTTCTAAAAGCTATAATTTGATGGAAGTTGATGGTATAATTTGTGGCAGTTTAAATGCTTCGTATATAGGGGGGAATGACCATGATCATAGGAAAGCAAGCGCCCAAACTAAAGGCTGGAGACGAGATACGCATTCTTTCGCCGTCCAGAAGTTTGTCTATCGTTTCTGAGAAAAATCGTCTAATTGCCCAGCAAAAGCTGGAGCAACTCGGATTTACGGTGAGCTTTTCGCAACATGTGCTGGAAAGCGACGATTTTACATCTTCCTCAATAGAATCCAGAGTGGCAGATTTGCACGAAGCTTTTGCCGATCCGAAGGTGAAGGGCATTTTGACTGCCATTGGAGGGTATAATGCTAATCAGCTCCTTGCCCACCTTGACTATGAACTGATTGGCGCTCATCCTAAACGGTTATGTGGTTATTCGGATATTACTGCTTTAAGTCATGCTATATATGCAAAAACGGGACTTATCACGTATGCAGGGCCTCATTTTTTGACATTTGGCATGCAGCAAGGGAATGAATATACGACAGCGTATTTTCAAAGGATGATGTTGGAAGAGGGCAGTATTCAAATCCAGTCTTCGCCAGAGTGGAGTGACGATACATGGTATTTGGATCAGGATCAACGAATCTTTCACCGCAATGTCGGGCCTTATGCGATTCACGAAGGAGAAGCATACGGTACGATTGTGGGTGGAAACCTGTGTACCCTGAATTTATTGCAGGGAACCCCGTATATGCCGAGTCTGGAAGGAACGATTCTATTGGTTGAGGATGATTATGAAAGCTCTCCTGCTACGTTTGATCGAGATTTGCAATCATTGCTGCACCAGCCGGGATTCGATCAGGTGAGAGGAATCATCATCGGACGTTTTCAGCAGGCATCTCATATGACGGAAAAATTGCTGAGGCAAATCATTAGCTCGAAAAAGGAACTGGCCTCTATTCCGGTGATCGCAGATGCCGATTTCGGACACACCACACCGCAATTTACATATCCGATTGGCGGGAAGGCGAGTATTCGTGCCCGGAATGGCATGATTGATCTTGAAATATGTGAATAGTGAGAGTGGTACAAGGCTTGATGAATGGGTTTATATTTGGGAGGAACGCATGTGAACGGCTTTTTGGAAATGCTGATGCAGCTATTTGAACGCGCAGCGTTGTTGCTGATTTGTCTATTTTTTATTACCCGTATTCCCCGGTTTAAGGAGACCTTGCAAAAGAACAGTCATTCCCCGGCAGAGCTGACGCTATTAACGATGATTTTTTGCATGTTTGCGCTGTTTGGCACGTATACCGGGATCGAAGTGGAAGGATCGCTCGTCAATGTCCGGATTATTGCGATTATGGCGGGTGGCATCTTATTTGGACCGTGGGTCGGGATTATTACGGGTATTGTATCGGGTATTCACCGTTATCTGATTGATATCGGGGGAGTGACCTCAATTCCGTGTCTAATTACGAGTATTCTGGCAGGTGTGGTATCAGGGTACATTGGTCGCCGGGTCGACCGTTCCAAGAGATGGCTGGTCGGCATTGCCGCCGGGATGATCTGCGAAACATTAACGATGCTCCTTATTCTGGTGATGGCAGAACCGTATGAGCTTGGTTTGGATATCGTTTCGAAGATTGGTCTGCCCATGATTATCGGGCAAGTCAGCGTCGGTCTGATCGTTCTGCTGATTCAGAGTGTCGAGGGGGAAAAGGAAAATATCGCAGCCAGACAGGCCAAGCTGGCACTGGATATTGCCAACAAGACGCTGCCTTATTTTCGCTCCATTAATGCCGAATCGCTGCATACCATTTGTTCGATCATTAAGGAGGATATCAAGGCGGACGCAGTGGCGATTACGGATACCAGAGATGTCTTGGCCTACGTCGGTTTTGGCGAGGAACGTTATCACATCGGCGACGAGATCATCAGTGATGTGACCAAATCGACAATACGCAGCGGTAAAATTACCATTCGCAACCATATTGCCGACGATAAAACACCTCAAATCCAGTCTCTGCTCATTATCCCGCTGGAGGAACGGGGAGAGGTGACCGGAACCCTGAAAATTTACTACCGCAAAGCTTATAAAATCACGTATCCGTTGCAAACAATGGCGATTGGCTTGTCCCAAATTATTTCCACATTAATGGAAGTATCGCGTGTGGAGCAAATTAAGGAAGCGGCGAATAAAGCCGAGTTGAAGGCGCTCCAGACTAAAATCAATCCGCATTTTCTGTTCAACGCGCTGAACGCCATTGCCTCTACGACGCGCACCAAGCCGGATAAGGCACGAGAGCTGATTATTAATTTGTCGGGATATCTGCGTTATAATTTGGAGCTGAATGATGATTTGATCGAAATTCATAAGGAGCTTCAGCAGGTGTCTGATTACGTGGAAATTGAAAAAGCCCGCTTCGGCAACCGGCTTCAGGTGGTGTATGTGATGGACGAGGTGTCCGTGCGCATTCCAAGCCTTATCATTCAGCCGCTGGTTGAGAATGCGATTAATCATGGAATTCTCAAGAAAAAGGGACCGGGTACAGTTACCATTTCTGTAAAGGATCGGGGAGAAAAGGTGCGGATTTCTGTGGCAGATACAGGAGTAGGCATACGGGATGATGTCGTGGATAACCTGTATCATGATCGGGTTCCAGCCAAACAAATTGGCTTGTATAATGTGCATAGACGACTCAAGCTCATGTATGGAGAAGGGGTTATTATTCTCAAGCATGAGCAAGGCACCGAAGTTTATTTTGACATACCAAAGGAGCAGTCATGAAGGCCATCATTGTAGAAGATGAAATTCCGGCGCGTGAAGAGCTGGAGTATCTTATTCAGACCCACAGCCATATTGAAGTGACGGACAGCTTTGAGGACGGGCTGGACGTGTTCCGTTTTTTGCAGGACCATGAGACGGACGCTATTTTTCTCGATATTAACATTCCTTCTCTGGACGGGATGCTGCTGGCGCAGAACATTAGCAAATTTGCCAAAAAGCCTTATATTATTTTTACGACCGCCTATAAAGAGCATGCCGCGCAGGCTTTCGAACTGGAGGCATTTGATTACATCCTCAAGCCGTATGATGAAAAACGGATCGCCGCCATGCTGCACAAGCTGGAAAATGCATACGAGCAGCGGAACGTTCAGGTACAGGAGAATGCCCAGCCTGCGCAGCCCCGACCTGCTGAAACCAGCATCGTTAGCGCCCCGGGCCGTATCAATCTGCTGAAAAACGACAAAATCATTGTAACGGATGCCAACGATATTTATTATGCGTGCGCACAGGAAAAGGTCACCCTTGTCTTTACAAGACATGAGGAATACACGATGCCGATGAGCATTTCGGAATTTCATGCCCGACTGCCGCAGCAGGACTTTTTCCGCTGTCACCGATCCTACACGGTTAATCTGTCACAGATCCGTGAAATTGTACCTTGGTTCAATCATACGTACCTCCTGCGCTTGCGCGGTGTGGACGCGGAGATTCCGGTAAGCCGCAGCAAGGCCAAGGAATTTCGGCAAATTATGCGGCTATAAAGGCATTTCATTCCGCTATAGGTGCATTTCATTCCTCAAACGATTTCTGGCTAACATGCAGCGTTATAATGATCCATGTAGAGAGAATCCTTACAGACTTGCTTCTCCCGAGGCGCAAAGCGTACTGGATTCCCGGTCATCATGATAACGAATTGAAGCTATAGAGCCGGAATGAAAAGAGGAGATTCATATGAAAACAAACAGCGGAAACCGTTGGCTGGTCGTGCTTGGAACGATCATCGTCCAAATGGGATTAGGAACGATTTACACATGGAGTTTATTCAATCAACCGTTGGTGGACCGCTTTGGCTGGAATCTCAGCTCGGTTGCCATTACATTTTCGATTACCAGCTTTGCGCTGGCGTTTGCTACATTGTTCGCAGGTAAGCTACAGGATAAATGGGGATTACGTCGTCTGATTTTGTGCGCGGGCGTTGTGTTGGGCGCAGGACTTATACTCAGCTCACAGGTAACTTCCCTGTCCCTGTTGTACATTTTGGCGGGTATTGTTGTAGGATTTGCGGATGGTACGGCTTATATTACATCACTGTCGAATCTGATTAAATGGTTCCCCGAGAGAAAAGGACTCATTTCCGGTATCTCGGTTGGGGCATACGGAACAGGCAGTCTTATATTTAAGTATATCAATGGTTCGTTAATTCAGTCGGTTGGCGTATCGCAGGCGTTTCTGTATTGGGGAATGATCGTGCTGATCATGATTGTGGGCGGTTCCTTCTTGGTACGGGAAGCAGCAGTCGTGAACAAGCCTTCGGTACAAAATGGAGTTGTGCAGCGTGATTACACTGTAAAAGAAATGCTGCGCACCAAGCAGGCTTATCTGTTATTCGTCATGTTCTTTACGGCTTGTATGAGTGGCTTGTATCTGATTGGAGTTGTAAAGGATATCGGCGTACGGATGGCGGGGCTGGATGTAGCCACAGCCGCCAATGCGGTTGCTATGGTCGCTATTTTCAACACGGCGGGTCGGATCATATTAGGTGCGCTGTCGGATAAAGTCGGTCGCCTGAAAGTGGTAGCGGGTGCGCTGTTAACAACAGCGGTCGCAGTTACAGTGCTGAGTCTGGTGCCGCTGAATTACGGTTTGTTCTTTGCCTGTGTAGCAGGGATTGCCTTTTGCTTCGGCGGTAACATTACAGTCTTTCCTGCCATCGTGGCGGATTTCTTCGGTCTAAAAAACCAAAGTAAGAACTACGGTATCGTGTATCAGGGCTTTGGCCTCGGTGCGCTGGCGGGTTCCTTTATCGCAGCCTTGCTTGGCGGATTCATCCCGACCTTTACCACGATTGCTGTACTGTGTGTCGTATCGTTCTTGATTGCACTCACCATCCGTACCCCGGATCAAGGCAATTTACGCAGCCAACGGAAGAAAAATACCAACAGCATGCGCAGCATGAAGCCTGAAACGAAACTGGGTTAAAAGGGATTAAGAACAAAGTACCAGATGAATGCCAAAAGACCTGTCATCATTTCTCTGAGGGAGATTATGGCAGGTTATTTGTTTTTCCATTATTCGATTTTACGGTATAATGAAAAGATATGTAATAAGCCGATATATACAAAAGACATAAGCTAAGAACCTGACAGGAGGACGAGTCATGATCGTGGATACAAGCGGGAGCCTGCTTGCCCGCAATACGAAGCTGCGAAATACATATCAAATTCGAAGCGCCTTGTCCCGCAGTGAGCTGGCCATCGTGTATACGGCAAGGCTGTTGGATAATCGAGAAAAGGTCAT
Source organism: Paenibacillus sp. 23TSA30-6 (assembly GCF_014858585.1). Lineage (NCBI taxonomy): Bacteria > Bacillati > Bacillota > Bacilli > Caryophanales > Paenibacillaceae > Paenibacillus > Paenibacillus sp. 23TSA30-6. Next base: position 78,778 of record NZ_SLTL01000014.1, read on the forward strand.
TGTTAAGGAGTTTTTTCCGAATGCGCTTGCTTTACGGGGATCGGATCGAAAAACGGTGACTTGCAGTGCATCTATGCAATTCAAATATGTGGAGTTTATGCATTATTTCTTGCGTGAAGGGCAGATGCTCAAGGAATTAAGCCATCCGGGTATTGTCGGTTATATAGATCACTTTGAAGAAAATGGAACCGCTTATCTGGTCATGGAATACTGTGCCGGCAAGACGCTGGACCTGGTGATGAAGGAAGAGGATGCTCCAACGTCTGATCCTGCTTTTTTATATCATTCACTGCTGCCTTTAATTGATGCCATGGAGTATATTCACGACAAAGGCATTATTCATCGGGATATTAAGCCGGGCAACATTATGATCGGGGAGAATGGCAACATCAAGCTGCTTGATTTTGGATCGGCTGTGCATTTTGAAGGCAAAGAGCATCCGATCTTCACCACGGCGGGCTACTCTCCGCTGGAGTTCTACTCTAACCGCTCGCAGCAAGGACCCGTGTCGGATATCTACAGTCTAGCCGCCACGCTGTATTATTGCCGAAAAGGATCACCTCCACCGGATGTGCCGGGCAGATTGTTTGCAGATCAGGCTGACCGGATTCAGATCGAAAATGCAGGTCTTTCCCTGCTGCCGTATGTGATTCGGCGTGGTCTGGAAGTACAGGCGAACAAGCGTTGCCGCTCGCTTAGATGGTTTAAGGCCGCACTGCGTGCGGAATATTGGATAAAAAAAGGGAAGCGCCCTACTCTTACGGTTCGTTAATCGTAAGAGATGGTGCTTCCCTTTTTTTGTTTCCGACGGACGTTATCCATTATCCTGTCGGAGCTTGAATATGATCGGTGTACACGGAGGTATTGGGCTTGATCGCCTTGTACCGCAGCTCGATTTCAGTTACACCGTCCTCGAACGTAATGTAGAGCTTGTCGCTGTACTCCAGCACGGCCTTTTTATTGCGCCCAATTCTGACTTTCCCGTGCTGCAAGGCGCAGCGTGTATCATGTTTGACCACCAGAGTCCCTTTTTTACCTGCGGAAAAGACAATCCGCTCCGCTTCCGGCAGCGGTTCGTGAACGTCAAGCGTACGGAACAACTCCTGCAAGCTGACCTTCCGTCCCGGAAAGGAGGTAAGCGGCCAGGATTTTACCGGAATCTCCTGTCCACTTGCTGTCGCGAGGAAATATCCTTCGATTCTTCCCGCAAACTGCGGTTTTGGCCGCAAGAACCAGTACAGAAGTGCTGCTACTACGATACTAACAGCTACCGTCCATTTGATGGCTGTATACCGGGACTGTACGGAAACGGTCAGCGTAGCGCTACTGGATGCTCCTTCCGAATCGGTAGCGGTAATTTTCAGCTCGGAGTCGCCCGTGTGAAGCCCGGATAACAGCAGATCTGTGCCGTTAATCTCAGCATTCGCCGCATCCCCGGAGGCTCCTGAATCCAACTTATAGATGAGCTTGTCATGATTAGGATCAGCAAAAAATTCGCTTAAACTCCGGCGGGCATCCCCGTCTTCCTTCACCAGACGAATCGTCAGGTCCTTTAAAGCCTGCGGTGCTGCATTCGCCGCATGGACGGTATGGACTGCTCCCTTGCGATACCATTGCGGGCTGTCCAAAGACAACTGCCACGTATAATCTCCCGTTAGAGGGAACGCGTATTCGGTCTGGAAGAATCCTGACTTGTAGGTCATAGGTACCTTTTTGCTTGTACCACCCTTTACGGGTGTAACCATGATATTGGCTTGAAGCGATTTGTATACGGCTTCGTCTGTAAGCTTTTGACCGTCCGGCAGCAACAACTGGGCCTTGAACGGTATGGCTTGTCCTTTAAGTAGCTGCACGGGTTTGTTTCCACTGGCTTGTGTTTCCTTGTTTCCCGTCATGGTAGCCTCGGCTTCCAGTCGATAGCTGCCAAGCAAATTGATTTTGACCAAATCTCCGCGTATGCCCCTCAGTTTCAGCTTGACTTTGCCTGCCTGTGGATGCTCAATTTTTAAAATCGCATATCGACTCGATTTGTACCTGCGGACATTTTCTGAATTGGAATAGAGCTGTGTTTCCTGAAGAGGATGCTCCGACAAAAGCACCAGATTAGCTTCTTCCATGCTGGAGTCCGGTATATCTACTGTTAATTCTTGCATTTCGCCGGTGGTCGTAATCGCCGCGACTGGAACGAGCTTGGAACGAATCTGGCTGGCAAAAATACGGTTCAAAATTTCCGGCAGATCCTCGGCGCTGCTCGTTATAAAAGAGGCTCCTCCCGTTTGCGAAGCGATTCGCTCCAGTTCTTGTCGGTTCACCGTGCCGTCATGATTCAGTCCAATGGTATACACAGGGTATCCTTTGGTCTGTGCAGACTTAATGACGGAGGACACGTCATTACTTGAGTCCCCTTTGGATCGGGAACCGGAAGAGGCTCCAAAATCAGTCTCTCCATCTGATAACAGGATCATAAAAGGCTGACGTCCTTTGGAAGTCCCTGCGGCAAGCAGTTCCGAGCCTTTACGCAATCCAAGTCCCAAATCTGTATAACCGGAACGGTTCAGCGTTCTGATTTCCTGCTGAATTTGTGATTTTTGCGCTGCTACCGCAATAGAAGTCAGCGACTTCGAAGCGACTACATGATGGTTGTAAGCGACGAATCCGACGCGTGTACGGTCTGCATCACTCAAATCCATAAACATATTGATAACTTCGGCCGCAATGCCCTCGGGATCGGTATCCCTCATGGAATAGCTGGTATCCAATACAAAAACGGCATCATAACCTTCGACCGAAACAGTTCCCAAAGATGCGGCATTGGCCTGATTTACAGTCCAAATGACCCCGTTTGAGCCAATTTGAAAAAATAGTACAAAAGTCATAAAAGCAATGATTCCCAATTTCCTCATTCTGAACATAAGCCCCTCCATCGACGAGGCCAATGCGGGCGCGCCCACTCTCCTAATCCTTGGTATATAAGGGATAAAGGATCAAAACAGACTGTTAACCCTCACATTAGCCATGAATTTGATACTTTTACGCTTAACAGAAATATCCAATGGATTTCTATCGGCAAATGAGTTCCATTTGTGAATAATTCCCTGAATAAACAGGTCTAACATATCATGAAAATTACGTATTTACGCATAAAATGAGTCGAATTGCCCTGTTTCAATCTGGGGCTACAGAAATTGACAAAACTAACGGGTACTTTGTATGATAGCTCTCGTATCAACGGCAAAAAATGGGATAACAGTAGGATCACGGAATAACAGAATCGCAATTTTCCTTGTTACCTGAACGATATATCTCCGTTTGTTAATTTTGCCATTAAAAGTTAAACGAACGCTTCGGACTGATTTTCGAGGTTACATGCCTGTACTGCGTATAGCAGTATGAGCCGAATCCTTTGGCCAATTTGAATGTTATGTAGGGGGGAGGAGGCAAAAGAACTAAGCGTGGAAACCCGATTGCTCTAAATTGGACATCCCGTGTCCGTGTATGGGGCTTTCGACGTATATCCATACTTTAATTCGTTTGCCGACAGCGATGGAAATCATTTATCAAACAAACCGGACAATGCTTTTTGAAGAAATCAACCCGGAAAAGCTGGACCTGATCACAATTGTAGGTGATGTGAAGGGCATTGACAGCTTGAGTGATGAGAAAATCAAGGAAATTAACCAGCACCTTCTGGTGCGCAGCTTCGACGAATTTTTGGATAAATTTTCGCCGACTGTGTATTCGTTTTTTAACGCGGCTAATCAAAAAGTGGTCTATACCCTCAAAAAGCCGGAAGGGATTGATGAGGACAGCATTTCTGAAATTCGTGTGAACCAAAGTAATGATTTTCTGAAAATGTTGTTTACGCTCATCGATACCAAGCGCAGCCAAGGAATCACAAACGTGGATTTCAAGTTTGAAAATCTGCTGGATATGATTTCTCCGAAAAAGGTTATGGACGATATTCGCCAAGTCCGCAAAGAAATTCACTATATGTATGGTGAATATGACAAGCTGGATGATGGCGATCCGAAGAAACTCGACATGGGCGACAAGCTGAATGGCATGTTCGAGGAAGCAAGCCAGAACTATAACAACGTTATGGCGATGCTGCCATTGGCGATTGAGGATATCAAAACCCGCCTTTTGCTCGGTGGTGCCCAGGAGGAAAACTCCGGTGAGCTGATCCAGGTGGGTATGCTTTCTATTGGGGAAAGCGGCGAGCTGAAAATTATTGAAGCACCGAAGAGTGACAGCACCGAGCTGATGCTGCTGGACGAGAACAGCACGGGCGATTTGTCACAGGTGTTCGAGGAAGATTACAACTCGATTACCGATACGCCTTCCGACTATGTGAAGGATTTGGTGGTTCGCACATTTGTGCCGCTGCCGGCTGTTCAGACCAAGGTTGATACAGCAGTTGAAGTTCAGAACTACAACACGTATCTGGAGTTCTATAAAAATGCCAAGGATGATTTCGTAAAGGCGGTTAAGCCGCTTGTGGAAAAAATCCTCGGTGTCAAAATGTTCTTCGATCAATATGCAACGAAGAGCAAAGGTATGTTGCCGACCATGCTGGTGGCAAATAACAAGCTGGACATGCTGGTGAAAAGCAGCAATATCCCGCGTCTGGAAACATACCTGAACACCGTGAATGCCAAAAATGAATTCAGCGACACGATCTGGTTCGGTATCGTTCCATCCGTCGAGCTGGAAGCAGCCGGTAAGGTGAAGGTTTCACGTGAACGCTTTAAGGGCAACGAGAAGGTCGTTAAGCAGGGCGGGAATTCTATGGAATCGCTCTCGATGCTGCTGCAAGTTGTGAAGGATTACAAAATTCAAATGTTCTTTAATTTTGAATCCGGTGAAGAAACGACTTTCAACAGTATGGCGACAGCAGGTATCGACAAATATGTCGACAAATGCGCCAGTCTCGTTCGCAGAGAATACAGCGAATTTGCGATTCCTTGTGTACCGAACTTCACGATTATTCCGAAGGACAAATCGGGTGTCATTATCGACAGCAAAATGCTACAGACCGAAAGCGGTGTGCAGCTCTCCAAGGAGAAAGAGGATATTCTCAAGCTGTGGATCGAAGGCGTTTATGTGGGTGCAGCCTACGTTGCCGCTGGTTTGGTCGCTTCTTATCAGTGTCCTGAATACCTGCGTGAGACGTTCAAAACGGTCAACAAAAACTTCCCTGGCGTACGCTTTGACATTGAAGCGGGAGACAACAGTCTGCGCACGGTGACGACGATGGCCAAGGAAATCACCGGGTTCACCAACACGATCAAGGATGCCATCAACCGTAAAAACTTCGGCTTTGTATTCTCATCCGAGAATGCTCAGATTCAGGATAAGGATATCCGCCGGATTACCGTCTACAAGGCGAGAAGCATGGCGATGTCTGAGGACGGCTTTGACTCCATCTACAAGACGCTGGTCAGCACGTACATTGAACGTATTTTGCGCTACCAGACAGGAGACTTCAAGCACGAAAATATCGTCCGCTTCTTCAGTAACAATCCGAGCAGCCAAAAGAGTAAGTGGCTGGGCAGCAGAGGATCTGTGAACTCGATCATTCAGGACGGAGACGATATGAGCTTCATTATTGATGAGAAAAGCAATATGTGCCATATCGATCTGGTCTTCAACGGCAATGTGAAGAACCTGGAAGTCATGATTACTAAAGGAACCAGCTCGGTCAAATCATGATCCGAGCGCTACGAAAGATGTTAGAGGCGATTCTATCCAGAACCGCTTTTATACATAAATTGCGGAGAAGCCCTGCTTCTCCCGCCATCATATTACCTAATTTCAAGGAGGCAACACACATGGGATTCAGACTGAAAGTTGAAGGACAAGAAACAATCGAGCTGGGCTTGGATAACATCCAAACGGTTATTTATGACACCGATACACCGGACGACTCCAATGCACGTTCCACTGACGTAGGCTCCACGCTGCGCATCAGCGGTAAAATTATCACAGCCGTAGACGGCGACAGCGCGGATGACACGCTGAAACTGGCTTTGTGGTCCCTGGTTCCTGCTGAAAAAGCAGACAGCTACCGTAAAGTAACACTGGAAGTTATCGCAGCTGACCAAGTTGTGCGTAAAATCCACTTCCCGAACGCATTCGTTGTAGATTACAACGAGCATTTCGGTGACACAGAAGGTGTAGGTGCATTTACACTCTACATCAAACAAAAGAAAGACAAAACCGAGCTGGCTACCATCGACGGCGGATATCCGGTTTAAGTTTGACGTCCTGACGTTAAGCGCAGCTTGAACACACACTCACTCCACGTGCAAGCGTAGGGTGGATCAATATTAAGAGGCCCCCGGGTCTCTTAATATTTGTTTTTTTCGGAGAGGGGAACATCACACAATGACCAACTATTATGAGCTGCTCGGTGTCAGCCGGGATGCTTCGGAGACAGAGATTAAGCAGGCTTACCGCAAACTGGCCAAAAAGTATCATCCGGATACCAACCAGGGAAGCGAGGAGGCAACACGCAAGTTCAAGCTGATTCACGAGGCTTACAATACCTTGCGTGACGAAGCATTGCGGCAGGCATACGATGCCGAGCTCATCCGAAAAACAGAGGGAGCTGGCGGACCGCAGCAAGAGAGAGGAAGAGGGTCAGCGTCTTCCAGCGGTGCGCGCACGGCAGCCAAAGGGTTTAATCCGGCTGATATAGGAACTGATTTTGAGCAATTTTTCGGTTTTCATCCGAAAACGAAGGAAGGCTCACCGGGGAAAAAAACGAAAAAATCCGGTGATCCGACGGATACCTCGGCGATGTTTAATCAGTTTTTCGGTATTCGTAAAAAGTGATGATTTCAGGATAGAAACGGGGGAAGCAAGCAGTGAAAACGGCGCAGAACAGATGGGTTTTCATCATAGATGTTGCCATGTTCGGGCTGATGCTGGCGATCGCCTTTTATATGTTTAGTCGTACAGGCTATAGCGGTTTGAAAACCGTGGTCGTGATAGGTATCGGAATCGGCGTGCTTGTATACATATTGCGTAATCTGGTGTCAGTTGAACGTGTGGTGAAGCCAAAGACACAGCGCAATCGGATTGCCAAGCTGGTACTGATGGATGAAGAGGGCGAGTCCATTAAAGAATGGTATATCGAAGGCGAAACTTCGCTCCTGATCGGCAAAACAACGGGTCGCTCCGAGGCGGATATTGATTTGGCAGGCACAGATTATGCATCTCTTGTAAGCGTGGAGCATGCGGTGCTCAACCGGGTGAACAGCGACTGGTTTGTGGAGGATGTGGATTCCGGTAACGGTACCGGGCTGCGACCTGCAAATGAAAGTGTAACCAAGAAGCTGGAAAGCGGTGAGCCATACCGGATTTACACAGGTGATTTATTATATATCGCCAATACGAGACTGCTCGTGAAATAGCTGAAAAGACAATCATGACAATGGGGGAAGGAACCGATTATGAGTTTGACAAGATGCCCGAACGGACACATGTTCAGTACACGAAAGCACGGAAATACGTGTCCTTATTGTAATACGGTGGTAAATGTAGCCGCACCCAAAAGTGTTGAACCAACGGCAAAAACTAACGGTGCGGGAGACGATGACAGAACGATGCCGTATTTGGGCGAAACCACGGGGATTCACCCGGTAACCGGATGGCTGGTATGCATCGAAGGTGCGCAGGTGGGTCAGGACTACCGCATTATGGCTGAGAAAAACTTTATTGGACGCGCCGAGGAAATGCATGTCCGTATTATTGGTGATAACACGATTTCCCGCAGAAATCATGCGGTCATTGTGTATGATCCGAAGAAGCGTAATTTCTACTTGCTGCCGGGGGATTCGTCAGGTTTGGCGTACCACAATAACGAGGCGGTATATTCACCAGCAGAGCTGGCTGCTTATGACGTGATTCAACTGGGACACAGCAAATTTATCTTTATCCCGCTGTGCGGTGCCCATTTTGAGTGGGATAACGAAAACTAGGACGGAAGTGGCATGGTGCAGGGAGGTAACGAAATGCAGCCTTATTTTGTTGTATGCGGAGCTGCGGTGCTATTCGCTGTTCTTCTCGTGATCCGCATGCGGCTGACGCGAAGTCCCGGCAGCCGTACCGTGAGTGGAATTGAGATCGGAAATGGTCAAACGATCGGGAGCCGAAGCGAGCAGGACGATTATTTTGCAAGTATGACAACACCTGTCGGTACGCTGGCGGTTGTCGCAGACGGCATCAGCGGGCTGGCTAATGGACGCATGTCCAGTACATTGGCGGTGACGACCTTTACGAAGGCGTTCGCCAAGCTGGAGGATACGTCGAACCTGAACGGATATTTTGCAGAAACGGCAACTCAGAGCAATCGCGGTATTTTGCAAAATTTGAATGGGCAGGGTGGAGGAACGACGCTGGCGGCGGTTATCATTTGCGGCTATCAGTTGTATTACGGAGCGGTGGGCGATAGCCTGATTACGATTTACCGTAACGGTCATTTTCAGAGCGTCAATTCCAAGCATACGGCGGAAACCTTGCTGGAGGAACGGGTGCTGGCTGGGCAAATGACCACGGAAGAGGCCAAAACGAGTCCGGTTCGCAATCAATTGGTCAATTATTTGGGCTATGAGGGCTTTGAGAGCATGGAGCTTGGTGCGGCGCCGATTCGCCTGTACGCAGGCGATCATGTTCTGTTGTGCAGCGATGGAATTCAGGAGGCACTGACGGAGATTGAGCTGGAAGAGATCATGCGCAAGGGTGGAACACCGCAGGAAATGGCGGAAGCGATGATCGATACGATTAATGATAAAGGCTTTAAAAGTCAGGATAACGCGACAGTGGTTATGTTGGCGATAGGATGAAACCAGAAAGACGGGGGTAGCGATGCGCAAGGACAACAGCGATTTTAGTACCGCCTTTGTGTCGGAAGCGGGCTCTTACATAGACAACCGGGACTATTTTGCATTCATGGAGACGGACGATATGGCCTGTTATGTCCTCGCAGACGGTCTGGATTCAGATCAAGAGCTGCGCAGCGCAGAAATGGTTGTCAAAACGGTGCTGGAAAACTTCATGGAGAAGCCTTCCATGTCCAAGCGTCGCCTGATGAGAGACCTGCGTGAAGCGCAGGAATGGCTGCAATTCGAAAGCCGCCGTGTGCGGCTCAAGGCCAGTCTGCTGATGGTGGTGACCAACTACAACAAAATGGTATACGTTTCGTGCGGTAATGTGCGGCTGTATCATTTTCGCAATGGACGGCTTAATTTTCGCAGTAAGGATCATAGCTTGGCTCAGTCATTGGCGGATGACGGACGTATTCCCGACGAAGCGACCAGCACGCACGAGGAACGGGGCAATCTGCTGGAATACCTGGGAAATCCGAATGGAGTTCATGCCCATGTTGCCAAAAAGACGCAGCTTGCAGATGGAGATGTAATGCTGCTTGCCACATCCGGGATGTGGGAAGATGTTGAGCTGGCGGAAATGCTGGGTGCGCTGGAGGAAGCAAAGGACCCGGTCATGCTGACGGATACGCTGGAAGAGGTTCTGCTGAGCAAGCAGCGCCGGGCGGTGAACAATTATACGGCTGCCGCCATCTATGTGAACAAAATTTTTCAGGAAAAGCCTAAAAACCGTCGCAAGCTGATCAAACGGATTTTGATAGCGTTGCTTGCCTTTGTGATCGTAGGCGGGGGAGCGTGGATTACCCTGGCCCGTATGGCTGCGAACAAGGCCGCTGCGCTGGAAACGATGGTCGAATCGGCTCAGGCCGCGGATGATTATGCCAGGGCAGGAGATTATGCGAAGGCGCTCAAGTCCTACAGTGAAGCGAAAAACGCGGCAGTTAAAATTAACGATAAGATTCACAAGCGACTGTATACGGCAGAGCAGAAAGTATCTCAACTCATGGTTGACGGGGACGGATATGTGGAAAAAGCAGACTTTACCAAAGCCGAAGCCAGCTACGATAAAGCGCGGAAAAGTGCCGGTCTGTACCCGCCGTTTAATGTGAAGGATATTGAGAAAAAAATCGACCAGCTGGACAGCTATGCCGAAACGGCGAGCTGGATGAAGGATGGGGATCTGAAATTTCAGGGCGGCGATTACACGAGTGCGCTCAAGCTGTATACGAAGGCGAATAAAGCTGCGATGGAATCCGGCTATACATCTGCGCAAAAAGAGCTGGAGAAGAAGATTACCGAGACCAATGATAAAATGACGGCCATCCAGCAGCAGCTCAAGGAAATTCAGGCTGGCAAGCTACAGGCCAGAGGGGATCGGCTAATGAAGGATCTCGATTATGAAGGAGCCATTGACGCTTATAGCGGAGCACAGGAGATTTATCAGGAAATCGGTAAGCTTGAAAGCGTACTGGCACTGGAGCGGAGTATTGCGAAGGCAGAGGAGAAACAGAGCGCGGATCAGCAGAAAAATGGTCAGCTTGCTGCTGGAGCGGGACTATCTGACGGAGCGCTGAACGATACAGGCACCGGGGACGTAGCGGACGAAGCTGCTACTGCTGTGCCCCCTGCTACAGCATCGCAAACCAAGGCTGCGGCAGCTACGGGTAATGCTGCAACAATGAAATCAGCGGATACAGCAGCCGCGAAGAAGGAAGCTTCTTCAACTGCCAAGAGCGGCAGTACGAGTGATGGGAATGCCTCTTCGACGAAGGCACCCGCCAGCAAGGAGCAAGGAACTGCTGATTCCGCTTCCAAAGAAGCGGGTGCGTCTGATTCAGGCAGTCAGAATCAGGCGGCTGCGAACGGAAGTTGAGGTTTTCATGTTCAATGAATGCTGGAGCCGGGAAGGAGTGAGACGTCGTGAAAGAGCTGGTGCAGGACCGTTTGAGCAAGATGGACGATTTGGAGCAGAGACGTTTGCTTAAAAATATGATGGCGGGGGTGTTTATGAACCTCGTCGAATATCAGGAAGAAATGACCCGCCAGCTGGAACGGCGGGTATTTGAGGAAATTGAGAATACGGAAGAGAAGTTTGACGTGTACGTGTCATTGACATCACGTGAGGACTATGATCCGATTCATGAATTTTTATATCCGGTGTTGCCGTCAGATACTAAGGACAAGGTGATGGATATCAGCCGTGTGGCAGAGGTCGTTCGGGAAGGCGGAGCGTTGCCGCTTTTCACCCTTTTTTTGGAGATGGAGACCGAGCAGATCACCGCGCTTGTACGCAGCAAACGGGTTTTCGGAGGAACATTGGTAACGGAAACCGGAAGCTATCCGATTCGTTTTCGTCTGGAACACAACCGTTCTTATATTTTAGAGATTGAGAAGCTATATCTTATGTTCATGCAAAATGGCATGCCGTGGAAGACCATTAATCATCCGTATGCTTATAAATTCGTCGATTGTGTACTGGTTGGAGGAGAAGGCGAGCCTGACGCTGATGAGGAAATTCACGAAATTACGATCTCATTGGAGGAATTCGACGTTTTTAAGAAGGTGGATGTTTTTCCACTTTGGAACATTGAACGACTGTCTCTGAAAAACAGTGGTTTCCCAATACCGGCTATAGATCATGTGAACTATGAGCATGTGCTTCCTTTACGTAAAACAGGACCTGAGCACGGCTACCTGATTGACGGAGTGGAAGGCGATATTCGGTATATCAAGCGCACGGAAGAGGAACTGACGATTGTCACGCCTCGTGATAAGTCCGGTGAATGGAATGTGTTAAAGGTTACGAAGCCCGTCCTGACGCGACTTAGTCGTCAGACCTATCCGGTGTTGTCCAATCGGCGGCAGGACAGCTTTTTGGGCCGCTATGCAGGCAAACAGGCTGTGATCGTTCGAGCCAAAGCTGAGATTACGCGCATTGTACATTCTTTTGAAGCTGCACAGGGATTGGAATTGGAGCGTGTGGACATTTGGGGAGGCACAGGCAGAAATGATGTGAGCAAGCTTTTATCCAAATCCCAGACGTATCCGTTAAATCCGTTTGTCAGTGACAACGTGCGGACGGAGGAAGGCAAGCAGACCATGCGATTGGGGTTCAGACACGGTTCTGCGGAAGCTTCGTCAACATTTCCTGCATACATTTTATCCGACTTGATGAGCTTTCTGGTGTCGGAAGTGCAAATGTATTTCCCGGAGTACAAGTGTGAAGGAGAATGGCTGTGAATTACGTCTGGGATTTGCTTATGCGCGCAAAGGAACAGGAGTTAGATGTTAACAGCTTCCGGTTTGTACCCGCTGTCAGCTATTCCCCGTATATGGAGCTGAGTCTGACCGAGCTGAATACATCTGAGCTGGAGCAGGTGGTGGAAATCAATCCATACTACCGCTTTTATTCTATTTTTCGGGACCTGTTTCCGCCGGATGCTGAGGAGTACCTGGAGCTGAGAGAATCACTGTTCGATATTATGATACATTTTCTGGCAGAAACTGATTTGTATCAGGGCATGAATCGGCGGGAGTACCATATCCGGTTTGTTCAGCGTGACATCGGGAACGGCATTTTTGGCCCGAAGGTGAGCGAAAGCTTTGCACAGTTAAACCGTGAGGAGCAGGATGCGATTGCCGAAGGATTGCTGCGGCTGTATGAGACGGGGGAAGCTGTACATCTGCTAAAAGAAACGATGCGCCGCGTATTTCACCGTTCGATCATTTATACCAATTGTGAGGAAAAGGACGAATTGCTCATCTATATTGGTCAGGAGGAAACGCAGTTATCACGGATCAAAGCGGATTTAATTCTGGACCTGTTTCTTCCGGCGCGTTTTACGATTGAGCTGTATTGGACTCGTCATTTCGGTATTTTGGAGGCAGACCCGACGATGAAAATAGACGCTATTGCCCTCTATTAAGGCCAAATGGCAGAGAAAGGACATGTGAACGATGAACGGACCCTATACATACAGGCTGCTTGACCCGCTCACCGATCGAAAAGGCATTCGCTTCACGGCGAAATACACGCGGGCGGAGCTAGAACAAATGACGACCTTTCAGCTACGCGGAATATGTGATAAGGAGCGTCTGGTCGAGGGCTTTGCTAATCGTCTGGCACATGAAGAACTGATCCGCGTGATTTTGCGGTTTCGGAGTGCAGAGGAGCATCTGCTCATTACCCGGCCCAACCCCGGCGGCTTCGAGCGCATCGAATCGGCATTGCGGCGAAATTGGAATGACCGTCGGCAGGAGAGCGGCGGTATCCGGGTTCCCGCCAAAATTACGCTGTATCAGGGTGTGCGGACAGGCCGTATGGACAATTATCGGATTGAATCCGACCTGCCTTGGCTGAACGCGTCTAATGTGCTTCTAGTGAATGCGGTAGGCGAACTATGCGGTGTTTTGAATTTGGTAAAGGACGAGGGACGGACAGGCGTATATTACCTTTCCCGCCATCTCGACGCTGAACTGCGGGAGACGGCCAACCATAATTACAGTCTGCTGTTTTTGCGAAGACAGGAATCGGAATATTTTTATAACCTCTACTATGGAGATAAGCCAATGCTGCCATTGAAGCTTCAAGGCCAACGTATTCCGGTGGCAGAGCTGATTATTCGCGGTACTGAAACGACAGATGCGGTATTGGCAGTTGATTTTGGTACCTCGAACACCACGGCAGGCGCATATCTGGATAGTTCCTACGTTACTGCCCCAGATGCGGGCATGAGCAGTACGGTACGGCTGAATACGATTAATTATGTGTCCTTCCCCGGCCCGGAGGGAGCGGAGGGGGATTGGATCGAAGTGTTGCCGACCGCCATTCGTGTCGCGGACTGCTCTAACCCGGAGCATATTGTATACGTATTCGGAGAGGAAGCACTGCGTGGAACGGATGTAGCGGGCAGCCAGGCGACGGTACTGCGGGGCATCAAGCGCTGGGTCAATGACTATAAGCGAACTGAGGAATTAATGGATTCCGAGGGGAATACGGCGACCGCTTCCCGCAGCGAAATTTTGGCGGCTTTTATCCGCTATGTGATTGCGACAGCCGAACAGCAATTCAAGTGCCGGTTTCGTAACCTGCATTTTTCGGCACCCGTCAAGCTACAGCCGCAGTTTATCGAGATGTTTAGCGATATTTTGCCGGATTACCGGATTGAAGCAGAGGACGCGCTGGATGAAGGGCTGGCTGTGCTGTACAACACGCTGGCAGACCAGATGGAACGAGGGACGTTTGCGGACGGTGAGGAATATCAGGCCCTTGTTATTGATTGCGGTGGAGGTACAACGGATTTGTCATCCTGTCGATTCCGCATTGAGGATGGACGCATTGCCTATAAGCTTGATATTCACACCACATATGAAAATGGGGATACCAATTTTGGCGGAAACAATCTGACCTATCGGATTATGCAGTTCATGAAAATCGTGTTTGCAGGCTATTATGCAGCGGAAACGCGATTGCCTGACACCGATATTGATGCCTTGATCGGCATTCCTTCAGGGGATTTGTACCGCCATGTGGATGAGTTTGGCGTAGATGCTGTGTATGCGGGACTGGAGGAACGTTATCGAGAGGCAGAGGCCATCTTGCCTACGGCGTTCAAACAGTATGAGCATGCCACACGAGATGAATATCAGCGGGTGCTGAGCAATTTTCATCTATTATGGAGCGCGGCGGAAAATATGAAAAAGGAATTTTTCTTACGCACAGGTATCCTGCGCAGCCGCTTCGAATCCGAACAGGTATTTTCAGCCGAAAGTGACCTGAACATTGCGGTGATGGATCGTTGGCTGGTTTCAGTTATCGAAAATGGACGTTTTCGTGATGAATACGGTTTGCCTGATGTGGTGTTCAATATCCGTGAAATACAGCAGCTTCTCAAGGGGGATATCTATAATATTGTACGCAAGTTTCTGGATGATTTTTATCAGGAGGGGCGCTTGCAGGATTATTCGATTATCAAGCTGACCGGGCAGTCCTGCCGAATTGACGTATTTCGCGAGGCGCTCAAGGAATTTGTACCGGGGCGCAGCATTGAGTTCCGTCAGAAGGCGGAAGACCTGAGCCGAGTGCCTGAGCTGAAAATGGCCTGTCTGCGCGGCGCTATCCGTTATCTGAACGCCAAAAAAATGGGCACGATTGAGCCTGTCATTACCAATCATATTCCGGCCATTCCGTACACCGTCAGTGCATGGACGCATACGGGGCGCGAGAAGGAACTGATTGCGAGCTTGGAGAGCAACCGGGTGCGCGGCTCTATTTCCAGGCCATCCCATGCGGCCGAGGTGGAATTTTTTCTGACAGCGAACGGCGGCAAGCTGCGTCAGCGCCATGTATACCGCAGTCGGCCAGAAGCCTTTGAGCCGATGCCGTATGAGGAAATCGCCGTGCTGTACGGGCGGGATATTCCGCAGGATGATACCGACTCTATTCGCAACGGCGAGACGAAATATTTCGTTTTTGCAGGCGACAGCCGTTGGGGCTTTTATGTGGTGCCGATTACCCGCCGGGATGAATTGCTGCATCTGGGACCCAAACGATTTTTTGCCTTCGAAAACGATCTCTCCGAGCTGGATTTCTTTGACGGTACGAAGTAAGACAACAAGAAAAATATACAACATTGGGAGGCAACAGCATGCTGTACGCAGGTTTTTGGAAACGGGTTTTGGCGAGTATTATTGACAATCTGTTGATGTGGTTCGTGTTTATGATTCTGGGTCTGATCTGGTTTGTGATTCAAGCCATTGGGGACTGGGGGTCTTCTTCGGCAGAAACCTCTTTACTCACAGACGGATCGCCCCCTATTTTTACAATGAAGATGGTTGGACAGACTTTGCTTAATTGGGGTGCGATGTGGCTGTATCACGCGATTATGGAATCTTCCAAATGCAAAGCCTCGGTGGGCAAGCTGGCTCTCGGGATCGTCGTGGTAGATGAGTTTAACCAGAAGCTCAGCTTTGGACGTGCCAGTGCCCGCCATTGGAGTAAGTTTATATCCGCTATCATTCTGTGCATCGGCTTTATCATGACCGCTTTCACGGCCCAAAAACAAGCCCTTCACGATCTGATCGCTCGTACCTACGTCGTGGACAAACGTGAACTGAATCATATCCTGCGTGAGCAGGCCGAGCGGGGAGCCGGGATGTAAAGGTAGATAAATAGATCTTAAAATCCTAATGAATCGCAGTTTTCAATCAGGGGGAGCACGATGGATATACGCAGATTTTTAGAAAAGAATTTTCGCCTGTTTACTGGATTACTCGGAGGAAGTAAAGCTCAGCCCACCGATGATGGAGTTACTGTTCCGCCTCCTGCGCCCGGTGTGAATCGGCTGTCTGTTCCCCTGAATAAAGAAGAATTGTGAAAGGAGGGAAACCATGTTAACCCATATCGTTCCGAAGTTTGAGAAAGGCCGTATTCTTAAAACCGAGATGCTGGAAAATCTGCGAGATTATCCTCGCAGTTTTCTGGATATCCGGTATCAGGATTATTCGGATGGCATTATTACCGGGATGAACGTCACTGTCGGGGAGCATACGCTGACCATTGGCAGAGGCATTGTAAAGCACAAGGGCAGGCTGTACCTGCTGGAGCAAGAGCAGGAAGTGCCATATAAGGCTATGGGGCGGCTGTCGGTGTTGAAGCTGCTATTTATGGAACAAACGGATCGACCGGATTTCACTGTTCATTATGCGGATATTGTGCTGGAGGATGAGCCAGAGCTGGGTCTGGATGAGCTGGAGCTGGGCAGGTTTAAGCTCAAAGATGGAGCCGTGCTTCGCTCGGATTATCAGGATTTTGCTGATATGGCTACCGAATTCAATACATGGAGCGATATCCATGCTCCCTTTGCAGGCTTGCATCAAAGTACATTGCGCCCGGAAACGATGCGGTATTTTGCATCCGAGCTGCTTAAAAGTGGCGCAACCGATCCGATGGATTGTATGTTTGCGCTCATGTGCCTGAACCTGGAAGCCGTGGACAGAGAATCTATCCAGCATTACATTGCAAACCGAAGCGGTGCGGAATACAGAGACTATTCCCAGGTACAGCTACACAGACAGTTAGTTCTTATTCTGGAAGGCGCTGGACGAGGGAAACGTACAGCAGGTCGCTGGCAAAGCGGCGGAGCCGGACGGATGATTGTGGATTAGTCTGTATGCGAAGGAAAATTTCCGAAAATTTTAACTTGGCATCATCAGGATCCAGGAAAAATGCAAATAGTTGATGATAACGGTAAATTCTTTATTCAAACCTGAGTAGTCTCAAAATTCGACAAGCCCCCAATATGGAAGTAGGATGCTTTAACGTACCCTTTTAAACAAAAATTTACATATGTCCAAAAGTAGGAATAAAGTCACTGAGACTATAGGCACTGTTTTGATGAATTGAAACTTCCCTTATTTGCGAAAAATCGACATTTATTTTGACAGAGGTACATGTGTTGGAGGGAGTTATTAGTAAATGGAGTTGCCGTATCAACGAACTAGGCCCCGTGAATCAGCTGTTTTTTGTTTAATTTACTTGTTACAATAAAACCATTAAACGACCGTATCCTTTTGATATACAATTCCGTCTACCTCAATGAAACACTCAAACTCAAATGGACTGAACAAAGGGGGGCCCCAAATATGGCCTTTGTGATATCCGAACGGATGAAAAATGAATCTTCCCACACTAAGGGGAATGAACCATTCCAAAAAGTACTTCCTGCGTTGTACCGCTACTGTCTTTCGTTGACAGGCTCGATATGGGATGCCGGGGATTTGGCGCAGGCGACTTTCCTGCATATGCTGCAATCTGAGAAAAAACTGCATGAACTGGAGAATGGCGAGGCTTATTTAATCCGTTCCGCACGTAATCGATGGATTGATGACGCAGGAGACGCACAACGCTGGATTACGCTTGGTTTGAACGATATGGCTGAGCCAATAGCGGTTGCCGGATCAGTGCTATATCAGAGCTTTTATTCTTCCGGCGCTCAAATGAACTCTAATCCTTCCCATGGCATGCAGGCTAGGATGGCCGCTTAACAAGAGGGGAGTTTTGGAAAATGAGTACCATTCCTTATGTAATTGAGCAAACGAACCGCGGAGAGCGAAGCTATGATATTTATTCGCGGCTATTAAAGGATCGTATCATTATGGTGTCGGGCGAGATTGAGGATCATATGGCAAATGTTATTGTAGCGCAACTGCTGCATCTTACCGCCGAGGATTCCGAGAAGGACATACAGATGTATATTAACAGTCCGGGCGGGTCCATTTCAGCGGGGTTTGCCATTTATGATACGATGCAATTTGTGAAAAATGATATATCTACCCTATGCACAGGCATGGCGGCAAGCTTTGGTACGATTTTGCTGACCGGAGGTACAAAGGGCAAGCGGATGGCGCTGCCCAACAGTGAAATTATGATTCACCAGCCGCTGGGCGGAGCCAAGGGCCAAGCTTCGGATGTGCTGATTTACGCCGAGCGTCTGATCAAGAGCCGGAAACAGTTGAACCGTATTTTGGCAGATCATACTGGGCAACCGCTGGAGCGTGTGGAAAAAGATACTGACAGAGATCACTTCCTTACGGCTGAGGAAGCGGTAGCATATGGCTTGGTGGATCAAATCGTTACTCGCATCTAGCTTTTATTGAAAATTTTATGTGATCCCTCGCTAATTCTGAAAAAATTCAAGGTTTGTTCATTGCAATTGATGAGTAATAGGTTTATAATTTCAAACGGATTCAAAGGGCTTATCCCGGGAATTCATCCCATCTGAGCCTGCGTATGCATGCTCAAATAAGAATTAAGCGAGGGATTTACAATGAAAACCTGCTGCACTATCCAGGTAGACGAAGACAGTTTAGTTATTGATTTGCCAGAAGAAGGAACCACGCTGGATTCCCTGCTCGGTGATATTGAGAGCTGTGGAGGAAGTGAAGAGCCTTGGCTGCAACTAATCGACAAGGTAATGGGCAACTCATCTGAGACTATACTGACGGGTCAAGTGACGGATGGCGGCGATACGAAGGAAGATCAGACGACCAAAGAACCTCAGGCAACCGCTCAGGGGTAATAGGCAGATCATACGTTAATACGATTTTTTAACACGATACGATTCACATACATGATCATGTATAAGACTGCTATACCGGGCCGAAGGGCGTCGGGAAGCAGTCTTTTTTTAGCATGATAGAAAGTTGAAATTCTCTCTCTATCCGCTAAAATTCGTCAAATTTTGCAGTCCGCAGATGAGTCTTTTGTCCCTCCTGCTCTCTGCAATAGCAAACGTAATGGCAAACATCCCGAAACCGTGACTTCCTGTTCATTTTCCACCATAAGGTCGAAATATAACATGGAACTAACTATAATAGTAGTAACATCCATATACAGGTAAGTGACACCTAATGTTGGACCTGATCCTCTTGCTGTATAAAGGAAGGGAGCAAAAAGGCGGAGAACAACGTACTGATAAGCTTATCCACTTTATTAAAAGGAAGGAATGTGTAAATGATGAATGGGCAATGGGTCCTGCCAAGGATCGCAAAAAGAGTAGCGGTGATGTTAACGGCGGTATTACTGTTGACGTTAACGAACGGATTTAACTGGAATGAGCAGACCGCAGAGGCTGCCAGTATAACTCCTGTGGAGCGTTACGGACAACTTTCAGTGAAGAATGGTAAGCTGGTGGATAAAACCGGGAAGCCTGTACAGCTCAAAGGGATCAGCTCTCATGGTGTCCAATGGTTTGGGGATCTGGTGAATGAGGACTCGATGAAATGGCTGCGGGACGACTGGGGCATTTCCGTGTTCCGGGTTGCGCTATACACTGAGGAAGACGGTTATATTGCCAATCCTTCATTAAAAAATAAAGTGAAGGAAGCCATTGAAGCAGCACAGAAACTGGGTCTGTACGTCATTATCGACTGGCATATTCTCTCGGATGGTGATCCGAACATTCATAAAAATCAAGCCAAGGCTTTCTTTAATGAATTTGCAACTCAGTACGGGAATTTGCCAAACGTGATCTACGAGCTTGCCAACGAACCGAACGGGAACGTGAACTGGAACAACCAAATTCGTCCTTATGCGTTGGAGGTATCCCAGGTTATTCGAGCCAAGGACCCGGACAATATTATTATTGCGGGTACAGGCATGTGGAGTCAGGATGTACACGATGCAGCAGATAACCCACTTCCAGACAAAAATACGCTGTACACCGTGCATTTCTATGCGGGTACGCACGGACAATACCTGCGGGATCGCGTCGATTACGCGCTGAACAAGGGCGTGGGCATATTTGCTACGGAATGGGGAACCAGTGATGCTTCGGGTAACGGGGGGCCGTTCCTGAATGAGTCTAAGGTATGGACAGATTTTCTGGCTAGTCGTGGAATCAGTTGGGCAAACTGGTCGTTGGCCGATAAAAATGAAACCTCTGCTGCGCTTTTACCTGGCGCTAACCGTAAAGGGGGATGGCCTGATTCACAATTGTCGGCTTCCGGTAAATTCGTAAAACAAGCCATTCTGGAAGGCTCCAACAACAATACTGGAGGCGACAATAACGGTGGTGACAGTGGCGAAGATGGTAACAATGGTGGGAATAACAGTGGTGGAAACAACGGCGGCGATAACGGCAACGGAGGAAGCACACCAGGCGGGGACGATCAAGGGATTGTGCTTCAGTATCGCACCGGAGACACGAATACCAAGGATAACGCAATCCGCCCTGAATTTAATATCAAAAACACAGGGAAAACAGCTGTCAAGCTGAGTGATTTGAAAATTCGCTACTATTACACAGATGAAAGCAAACAGGGTCAGCAATTTTTTGTAGACTGGGCCAAGGTTGGAAATGAAAAGGTAAAAGCGACTTTTGTAACATTGCCAGAGCCGAAGGCCAAGGCTGATAAATATGTGGAAATTTCATTTAATGATGGAACAGGTACTATTCAGCCCGGCGGGGAAAGCGGAGAAATTCACCCCCGTATCCATGCTGGGAACTGGAGCAATTTTGATGAAACCAACGATTATTCGTATGGTGCCAGCCAAACTGCCTTCGCAAACTGGGACCGTGCAACCGTTTATCAACAGGGCAAGCTGGTATGGGGTATAGAGCCTTAAGGCACAACAGGGATCATGCCCGGAATGAGTAAAGAACATGGGACTTTTGGGTCCATACTTTTCAATATTGGATTATAGAGTATGCGCTTTTGGTATATGGGTACTGGAACTTTAGGAGGGCGATTTCAGAACTTTGGTTCCGGTGTTCATACTACTAAAGTACCATATGATATTCGACTTTAGTGGTTCTTGAACTACTTCTATAGCACAGAGGGCTTGGTCCTAATGGACCGTCCCTTAACAAAGAACCCCCGTGTTTGCCATTACAGGCAGGCGGGGGTTCTTTGCGTTTTCAAATATCGGTGTTTCTAGGTTCAATCGTGTTTAAGCTAAATCAAAAGCTTTGGCCAGCAGACGATAGGACTGAACGCGCTTATCAAAGTCATGAATGGATGAGACAACTAGCAGCTCATCGGTACGATACTGCTCAGCCAAGCGTAGTAATTGCTCCTTACACTGATCGGGTGTACCGACAACGCGCCATGATGCTGACTGACGCAGTCGCTCGCGATCAAACTCCGTGTACGGATAGGACAGCGCTGTTTTCACTGATGGCAGTGAAGTCATTTCTTTGCCTTGCATGAGCAACAGGAAAAACAAGCTGGCGCTGGAAGCCAACTGTTCGGCTTCTTCTGTAGTTTCAGCGCATGATACAGTAACTGCCGCCATGGAGCGGGGTTTATCGCCCAGGATGGAAGGCTGATACTGATCGTGGTAACGTGCGGTAGCTTCCACCCCACCCGGTGTGCCGAAAAATTGGGCAAAAGCATAGGATGCACCCATCATCGCGGCTAATCTTGCGCTTTCTCCACTGGAACCGAGCAGCCACAGCTCAGGAATAGTCGAAATCGTCGGTGCCGCATGAAGCCCGGCAAACCGATGGTCGGCAGGCACGGAATCATGGAAATAATCAATTATATCGAGAATCTGTTGTGGATATTGCTCGACGGATTGGTACTTACCTTCCTGCAAGGCACGTGTAGCAAGCGGCAAACCGCCGGGAGCACGTCCCAGCCCCAGATCAATTCGGCCTGGATGAAGCGCCTCCAGCAGCCGGAAATTCTCAGCGACTTTATATGCGCTGTAGTGGGGCAGCATAATACCGCCTGAGCCGACGCGAATACGTGATGTATTCGCAGCCAAATGTGCGATCAGCACCTCAGGGCTGGAGTGTGCAAGCATTTTGGACGCATGATGCTCGGACACCCAATAACGGCTATACCCCAGCTTGTCGGCTTCACGCGCTAACGCAGTTGTATGGGATAAGGCATCCTGAGCAGTACCGCCTTCAGGAATATGAGACTGGTCCAGTATACCCAGTTTAAGCATTTTGCAATCACCTCTTACACAACTGTATCAGACACAACTCATTTGGTCAAAACTTGAAATTGGATGGTTTGGTGTTAAAGTTGAATCGGTTGGAGTTTAGGAATCTTTTCGTTATAATGAAGGAAGTGCAGGATGAGAGAACATCCTTGCTTTTGGAAAGGGGAACGAACGTGTGTTAAGAACACCTTTGGGGCGTGTCCGGCTCATGCTCTGGATTCAAGGTATAGCGTATTTGGCGATATTATTCACCCATCAGCCGCTGCAAGCTGCGGGCATGACCCAGACGGTCATGGTGATCGGTAACATATACCGGATCAGCTTTCTGCTGCTCCTTGTCGCTTTGATCTATGGTAAAACAGCGCTGAATTGGTCCCTCCGGCGGCCTTTATTCATTATATTTGCATCCTTCATTCCTTTTGGCCTGATCATTATGGATTGGGTGTGGGTGAGGAAATGGACAGGGGATTCGGCAGCAGAACAGCGAGCCGCATCGTAATATTTTAGTATAGGCCGAGTGTGATTTCGAGGATTGCTCCTTGAACCCCACAAGCGGGACTAGCCCTGGTGCAGCAGAGAAGAGAGCATTGCGCAGTTTGACGCGTGGTGTTCTTTTTTTGTGCACCGGAAGCTAATTTAATTGAATGCGTTCATTAAAAATTCAGCAGTTTTACGTCTTTGAAAGCCTTCCACCCAATGTCCCGTAAATGGATAAACTTCAATTGTTTTAGGTGATTCAATGCGATTATAAGCAGCAAAAATCGTCTCTGGCATGCAAACAGTATCCTTAAGTCCGACTGATACCATCACTGGAATACGAATGCGATGAGCAAGATTCATGACGTCAAAATAACTTAATGTATGTAGCACCTGCTCCAAATGCTCCGGGAATCGGTTTGCGAATTCGGCAGCTTCCGTCAGCGAACTGGTAGAATTCATCATACCAAAATCCATATGGCACATATTAGGAATGTCAGCTACCGTAACAGCAGCTTTATCACTGAGAGCACCCACCATTAGTGCAAGCCCGCCGCCCTGGCTGGCCCCAGAGATTGCAATTTTGCTCGCATCCACATCCGGCTGCTCCGCCACCCAATCCACCGCTCTGAGGGCATCTGTCGTTATCGTTTTGTAGTAGCAAGTATCTTTATCCAAAATCCCTTTTGTTACCCAGCCTTTAACCGTACCATGAGGATCGTCCAAACGGTCTCCTGTTTCACCACCCTGACCACGTACATCTACGGCAAATACAGCAAAGCCAAGCATCAGCCAGGACGAGTAATCCTCAGGATAGCCCTTGCCCCCTGTGTAGCCATGGAAAAGGACAATACACGGCAGCTTTTGATTACCGGCAAATTGGGGACGTATATACCATGCATGCAGCGGCGTATCATCCACACCTTCAAAGGTAACCCGTGAGGCATGAATATGAGGATACGGCGTTTCCACTGGTGTTTTGAACGCGCGCACGGGCTTAGCCTGTACATCTTCCAGTGTTTTGTCCCAGAACAGCTCGATATCCTTAGGGGCGGTAAGATCCGGCTGATACTGCTTCAATTCGGCAATTCTTTTGTCAATGATATTCATAGTAAAAAAATCCTCCTTCATATAGAACGAGTATCTACTCAAGCTTTCCCCGGTAAAGTAGACTCTTCCAGCGCTCTTAGCCGCTCAAATGCTTCTTCGTTTGTGCTTCCGCACGTATCTTCATCAGCATGAAATCCACTGCATACTGCTGGACGCTCAGGTTTGCCAAACAATCGGCAGCGGTAATCCGTAGTGAGCTGAGGGCAAGGGACACCAGCCGGTTTTCCATCGGGCATGCCGGGAATAGGGGATGAAATCGTAATAGCAATACAGCACGCGGCACATCCGACACGACACTCCAGTTGGGGTCACTCCTTAACATCTGTTATTTTTGAAATGTATGCATGAAGCGACTTCAATGAAGCCATAATGTGAGGATGGCACAAAAAAAGCAGGAACACAAGGATAACTGTATTTTATACACGCTTTGCACACAAGGGTTATAAATAGGGAGGTAGGCACGTAGGATGGTATCAAGCTCCTAAGTCATTGTTCTGTTCATTAGGTAATATTAACCATTTGTGCTCAGTGTGTTCAAAAGGAGTTCGAGTGGTTAATAATAGAACACAACGATAAAAACTTAAACGAGGTGAAGTAAAATGAGTTGGTTATGGGCATTGATTGTTGGAGGTATTATTGGTTGGTTGGCAGGAGTTATCGCAGGTCGTGATGTTCCGGGTGGCGTGATTGGTAACATCATCGCTGGTTTTATCGGTGCATGGTTGGGTGGTTTGATCCTGGGCGACTGGGGTCCTGAAATCGGATCGTTCTACATCGTCCCTGCATTAATTGGTGCGATTGTGCTGGTTGTTATCGTAAGCTTGATCTTCCGTTCCATTGGACGGAGCAGGGGCTAACACATAAAACATCGATTCCACTAGCCCTTATAGGGCATAAGGGTATCAAATGAAAAGAAGCTGCTTCAGCAAGGTTCACAAATGAACCTGCAGGAGCAGCTTTTTTTATTGAAACCGCCTGATATGAGGCACACATAAAACGCCCAACACGATGCACATGCCAATGGTTGAAAACAGGCCGATGGTGAAGATGCCGCCAAGCTTGTCCGCGATCGCACCCACAGCCAGATAACCTACAGGCAGCAGGGCAAAAGAAAACATCAGATCCAGACTGGCTACACGGCCAAAGGATTCAGCGGGCACCATTTCCTGAAGGCTTGTTTCCCAAATGATCGCAAATATCATAATGCCGAACCCTTCAAGCATCATGCTCATAATCAGCCCCGGCATCCAGGTGACTACAGACAACAATAGTAAAGCAAGCCCGCTGACAAAAGCCCCGAAGTAAGCGAGCAGACCGCGATGCTTCCAATGCTTGCGAGACCCGTATACAAAGGCACCCAGCATAGCTCCAACGCCGCTACTTGCCATCGCAACGCCATACACGACTGAACTGTAGCTATGATGAACCTTGAACAGCCACGGAATGAGTACCGCAATAATACCGGAGTAACAAATATTAATGAAGGAAAAAGCCAGAATCGTAATCCACAGCCACGGATGACTTTTAAGAATCGTAAAGCCCGCAATAAAATCTTTGAGAAAATGCTGACCTTCCTGATCCTGTTGTTCTGCATTTGCCTGGCGCTTACCGATGAGCGAGGCTAAATGACTGCTCAGCATCCAGAAGCAGGCAAAAGATATCAGATAGGAGATAGAATCCAGCCCAAAGCCGACTCCTGCTGAAGTAAAGGATACAATGAAGCCGCCCAGTGGAGGCCCGAGCAGACGGACAGCTTGAATACTAATCTGACTGAGCGCGTTAGCCGCATTGCGAATATCCGGCGTAAACACCTGTGCGCGCAAGGCAGAATAAGCCGGATTAAAGATCCCGTCCATCAATCCGTATAAGGCAAGGCCAACGAACAGATACGGCAGTTTCATACCGTCGGTAAACATCAGCACCGCCGCAGCGAACATGAGTACGAAGCGAGCAATGTTCGTGAACAGAAGCAGACGGATTCGGTCGATCCGATCCACGATCATCCCGGCAAAGGGCAGAATAAGCACGTTAGGCAGCATATAGACAGTCATAGCCAGCCCCATGATTGTAGTCGAGCCAGTCAGGGAATAGATAACCAGTGGCAAAATGACGGTGGTAACCGAGGTTCCCAGCATAGCGATCCAATGTCCAAGCCACAGTAGAGTGAACGCTTTGGATTGCCTTAAAGGCGAAGTGAAGGTGGCCCAAGCTGAACGTCTTCCTTCGGGTGAAGCAGAGGATAGGGTTGAATTTTGGGTTTCCATAGTGCCTTCCTTTCATTCAAAGACGAGGTAAATATTACTAATCTTCATATAGAAATCTATTATACGAGACCTCTGACATAAAGGTACAGAAAAAAGTTACTATGAGGATAGATACAATGAATAGTCTGTCTATGAATGAGTCAACCTAGGATAACTTTGAGCCCAGAATGCTATAGCTCACCTTTTGCATAGGGATTATTGGATAAAAGCATTGACGTGTAAAAATGAATGATGTACTATTCAATGAGCCAGCTACGTGCTAGGTTATCAAGAAAAAGGAAAAGAGTGTGGTTAACATGAAAAAATTTAGATTTTTACCAGTCGTACTGATCGTAATGGCTTTGCTGGTTTCGGCCTGCGGCAACAACGACAAAGGTGCTAATTCAAATAATGCTTCTACCGGGGATGCCGGGCCTAATAATGGAAAAGCAGATACAACCGCCACAGCTACTTTGGAATCTGTAAAAGCGAGCGGCAAGCTGCGAATCGGTACGGAAGGTACCTATGCTCCATTTACCTACCATGATGCTGCTGGTAAACTGACAGGCTTCGACGTCGATATTGCGACTGAAGTGAGTAAACGCCTGGGTGTACAACCGGAGTTTATCGAGACGCAATGGGACGGCATATTCGCAGGGTTGAACTCCAAGCGGTTTGACACGGTTTTTAATGAAGTATCCATTACAGATGAGCGCAAGCAAAAATACGATTTTTCCGATCCGTACATTGTCTCCAAGGCAGTGCTGATCGTGAGCGAAGATAATAATGACATCAAAAAGTTTGCTGATCTGAAAGGTAAAAAGGCCGGGCAATCCCTGACCAGCAACCTGACTCAAATCGCAAAGAGCAATGGCGCGGAAATTGTGGCAACGGATGGATTCAATCAGGCGATTGATCTCCTGACATCCAAACGAGTGGATGCAACCGTCAATGATGGTTTGTCCTATCTTGATTTGAAAAAGCAAAAGCCTGACGCTCCCATCAAAAAGGTAGATGAATCTCCAGATGCTTCACACAGCGCGGCTGTTTTTAATAAAGGTAGCGAAGACTTGATCGAGGAAGTCAACAAAGCGCTGGCTGACATGAAGGCTGACGGTACGTACCTGAAAATTTCCGAGAAATATTTTGGAGCCGACGTATCCAAATAACACACGAATAACCGGAGTCTCGCCATGTCGAACCGGACTTTCGCAAACTTATCTTTTTAAAGGATGTCTGCACAATGGATGATCGACAGATACAAATTATTATCGATTCATTACTGCCTCTGCTGAAAGCAGGGGTTTCTTTTACGATTCCGCTCACACTCATCTCCTTTGCTCTGGGCTTGATACTGGCGCTGGTTACGGCGTTGGCTCGATTGTCCAAATGGAGAATACTCAAGCTGATTTCCGGCTTCTATGTGTGGGTGATTCGGGGAACACCGTTGCTGGTGCAATTGTATATTATTTTCTACGGTTTGCCTTCAGTTGGCATTACGCTGGACCCTTTTATAGCTTCAGTGATCGGCTTTACGCTCAGCGTGGGGGCTTATGGCTCTGAAATTATGCGTGCGGCAATTATATCCATTCAGGAAGGCCAGTGGGAGGCGGGATATTCCTTGGGGATGACGCGCTGGCAAGTGCTGCGGCGTATCGTGCTTCCACAAGCAGCCCGTGTGTCCGTACCGCCGTTAGCGAATTCTTTCATCAGTTTGGTAAAGGATACTTCGCTGGCTGCGACCATCACCTATGTGGAAATGTTCAGAACAGCTAACCAGATTGTAGCCACCACGTATGAACCGTTATTGGTGTATACCGAGGCGGGGGTTATTTATCTGCTGTTTAGCACCGTCTTGACCGTGCTGCAAAATTACCTGGAGAAGCGGTTGAGCCGTTTTTCCGTCAGATAAAGGAGATTGTACCGGTGATCCAAATTCGGAATATACACAAGTCGTTCGGTTCGCTGGAAGTGCTTAAGGGTGTTAATGTGACGTTGGATAAAGGGAAGGTGCTGGTGATCATCGGCCCGTCCGGCTCTGGGAAAACAACGCTTTTGCGCTGTCTGAATTTGCTGGAGGTTCCTGATCTTGGCGAAATTCAGGTGGGGGATATTGCACTGAATTTTGCCAAAGGAACGAAGCTGCGGCAGGAAAGCATCTTGGCGCTGCGCAAGCGAACGGGTATGGTGTTTCAATCCTACAACCTGTTCCCGCATATGACAGCAGTTCAAAACGTAATGGAGGGCCAAGTCACCGTTCAAAAGAAAAACAAGGACGAGGCACGCAAACGCGCATTGGAGCTGCTTAAAAAGGTGGGACTGGCGGACAAAGCGGAATCCTATCCCCATCAGTTGTCGGGCGGACAGCAACAGCGGGTCGGTATTGCCCGGGCAATGGCGGTCGAGCCTGAGGTGCTATTGTTCGACGAGCCGACCTCCGCGCTTGATCCCGAGTTGGTAGGCGAGGTGCTCAAGGTCATGAAGCAACTGGCTGCCGAAGGCATGACCATGGTCATTGTCACCCATGAAATGAAGTTCGCCGCCGAGGTCGCGGACCATGTGATTTTGATGGATCAGGGCGTGATTGTGGAGCAGGGTTCACCTCATGAGGTGCTTGAACGCCCGACCAGTCCACGAGCTATTCAGTTTTTAAATCGATTGAGTGGGGAAGCGGAATAAAGGGAATTACAGTATTTATTAAAATAAGCGATTAGACTGAATAAAAAGGCAGCTACAGCCGGGGGCATTGAAAAATAAAGCCTCGCACCCGTAGCTGCCTTTTGCTCATCAGTTGTCCTCTTTTATTTCATTTTTAATGTAAGCAAAAAAGTAATCAAAAGAATACAACAGCCTGCTATGAATGGAGCGAACAGATTTGCATCAAATAAAAATCCCGCTAAAGTAGGGCCTAAAATATTTCCGACACTCATATAGGCATTATTCATACCAGCTACATATCCTTGCTCATTCCCTGCCATCTTCGATAATTGTGTATTTAGAGCTGGACGAAGCATAGCTGTGGCAAAGAAAATAAGGGAAGTGACAAGGAAGATACTCCAGAAATCTTTGGCTAAGAGAAATAAAATATAAGCAACAGAGATGAAAAGAAGCGATCCTTTGATCACCCTTTTTTCACCAAACTTATTGATTATTTTAGCAACAACTAATGCTTGCATGCCGACTCCAATCACAGCACCTGCGGTCAGAATGACAGCAATATTTTGCGGTGAGAATTGGAAGCGGTTCGTTACATATAAACCAAGAACAGATTCAAAATTAGCGAGTCCAAAGGTCATCACCATGACAAGTACAAAGAGCATTGTATATTTTGACTTCAACGATCTCGCGTATTGTTTGTAAATAGATTCCTTCAGAATAATTCTTGCCCGCGCTGCTTTCATTTGCTCTTTCGATAAACTTTCAGGCAAACAAATCACTGAAAAAATAACAGCAGCCATAGCAGCACCTGTCGCTGCGTAAAGCGGTACTCTTGTTCCATATCCTGCAAGAAGACCACCCAGTCCAGGTCCAATAACAAATCCGAATGACATGGCTGCGGCTAGCAGGCTATTTCCTTTGGCGCGTTCTTCGGTTGTTGTAATATCCGCTACATATGCCATCATGGGTGGAACAATCAGGGCTGCTGCCACTCCTTCCAGAAGTCTAGAGGTATACAGCATCCACAGCTCATCTCCGATAGCAAAGATAAATTTAGCTACAGCAAAAACAATGACACCTACAACGATAAAAACTTTTCTCCCATATCGATCAGACAGTTGTCCAGTTATTGGAGAGAGTAGGAATTGTGTCATGCCATAGGCTGCTACTAATAATCCTATCGATTGCCCACTGGCTCCAAACTCAATGATCAGTTCTGGCAGGATGGGAGTAATTAAACCAACGCCCACCATAACGATGAAGATATTAATCATTAGGATTCCAAGTATTCTTTTCATGCAAAAAACCTCCTTATCCATTGGTTTCTGGATAGGAGGTAGACGTACGAACAAGAAGATACACTGCTCCCGTCAAAGAAGCAATGCTCTTATCGTTAATACCCAAAGCCTACACTAATCCTATCCAGAAAATTCGTAAGATTACGATTTTTTCTTTGGTGGAATAGGATTAGTAGATCATTGGCTTAAGGTCACCCTTTCGATACTTTATTGTTTATCAACGTAACATAAATTTCTTGATAAGGAAATGAAAGGATAAATCAGAAGAATCCAACGCGTCCTTCGGCCACATTTTTTAACCAGTCCTGCTTACGGCTCTTATCAAGCTCGCCTCGCATACCTTTAATAATCAACTCAATATCTGTTTTTCCACTCTCATGCCATTCCAGTGCAGTGCTGACATACAGCTCTCCGAGCTGGGCCAGGGAGAAGCCGTCAGTCATCGCTGCCGCCTTCTGTGTACCTGTCTCTCCTGCAAAGACAAGGAAGTTGCGCAGCTTGAGATACGCTAATCGCAGCGCTTCGTCAGGCAAACTGATTTCATAGGCGCGATCGAAACGACCTGCCCGGTTCATCAGACCCGGGTCAATTTTTTCGGGATAGTTGGTCGTTCCGATCAGGAAGATACCCTCCTTGGAAGTAGCGCCATCCAGCGTATTCAGGAAAAAGGAACGAACCTCCTGCGGCATGGAATCAATATCCTCAATGACCAGCACCATCGGAGCTAGGCGGGTAGCCGCCTCGAACACCTCTTTGACCGATTCACTGGTTGTATACTCCGTAATTTGCCAGTAGGCGGCCGGACCCGGTACGCTGCTCGCAATAGATTTAACAAGCGTCGTTTTCCCGTTGCCCGGATGGCCATACAGCAGAATACCGCGTTTGTAAGGAATATTATAAGTCTGATAGAAGGTACGATCCGCTTCAAAAAACTGATCGAGTGAACGGAAAATATCGCGCTTGATTTCCGCTTTCAAAATAACGTCATCCCGCGTAATGGCACGGGTAATGGGCTCCGCCTGCCGGGATAATCCGCGGCTTGTGTCCGTAAAGACGGTGACCCGCTTCATATTCTGCTTGCGTTCACGTCCGCGTACCCCCGCGAGGAAGCCTTGCAGTTCCTGATCGCCTGTCGCAAATACGTAATCTTCATTATATACGCCATTTTCACGGAAAAAGGGAACCCGCGCCAGCGCGATGCCCCACTTGGGATAGGCGAATACATTATTACGCATCGACAGGTGCACGCCGTATTCTGGAGTAGGCCCGTCATCGTCATATTGGATGGTGCGTTCCTCCAGGCGATCAAAGACCCGTGCCACATGCTCCAGATCCGAGCTGCCTGAACGAATGTCCTCCTCCAGCAAGTCCCAATACTCAATATTGGGATCGTCGCTGGCATACAGCTCATATTTTACGCCATAGCGATTATATAGGGCTTCACTGATGCCGTCGATCAGACGGGCATAAGCGGCATAGCCGGTAATGCGCCCATCCGTACGTTCATCAAATTTATAAATAGCCGGTGTATCTATACTCAAATTATTTGGCTCCTTTCAGGGCGGCCAGCGGCTTACATTTGGCTACAACGGCTGCGAGTCCTGCCCCGGTGACACTTTCAATAATATCATCTACATTTTTGTAGGCTTGGGGAGATTCGTCGAGAATGCTTTCCAGCGATGACTGATTGACCACAATCTCGTCGTCTGTCCCTATACCAAGTGCTCCGGCAAAATCGTCCACACTTACGAGCCGTTTGGTCGCAGAGCGTGAACGGATACGGCCCGCTCCATGGCAAATGGAGTGGAAGTTATCCTGCCCGCCCGGCAGACCGACCATAATATAGGAGGACGTACCCATAGAGCCGGGAATCAAGGCCGGATGTCCTGTTTCCCGGTAAGGTTTTGGATTGTCGGGATGTCCGGCTGGAAGAGCGCGGGTAGCCCCTTTACGATGCACAAACACGTTACCGTGATCCGGGTGAGATTCCTCCCAACCATAATTGTGCATCAGATCGTACAAGGTGCGCAACTCGCACTTTGTACCAAAGACATCACGGAAGGCTTCACGCACGGAATATGCGATCAAATGTCGGTTCACCACCGCATAGTTCAGCGCCGAGTACATCATATTGATGTAATACGCAGCTTCGGGATGCTCCAGGGGGGCAAATACCAACCTTGGATCAGAAGTTCCAAGCCCAAGGCGACCCATTGCTTTGGCAATGGCAGACGAGCTGGTTTGGCTGACCGCTCCACCCCAGGCACGTGATCCGGAGTGGACCATGACGGCAACCTGACCGTCGAACATTCCCCAGGCTTCGGCTATTTCACGGTTGTGCTCGGCAATCTCAATCGCCTGAATTTCAACGAAATGATTGCCTCCACCCAGCGTGCCAAGCTGTCGGTGAGCCCGGTGCCACGTGCGATCTTCGACAAGATTGAGTACCTCCTCATCAAATGAGAACTTACTGTGTTCTACATGGGTGAGTGAGGTTGACTTTTTAGGCGTGTAGCTGTCTGGAATATATTTATTGGGTAACCCATGCAGGCCCTTGCGTACAATATGCTCCAGCCGGATATCTGAATAATGTCCCCGCTGGTGGGCTTCCATCGGCAAATATTTATCAATGGTCTTGACCAGCTTGCGGCGCAGCTTGGTTTCCTTCAAGGCATCCTTGTGCAAATTTGTCAGGTGTACGCGCATGCCGCAGCCGATATCGCTGCCGACGATGGAGGGAGATACATAGCCGTCCTCCATTCCCCATACCGCTGTCGTGCCGATGCAGGTTCCGACGCCTACATGCACATCCGGAGTATAGCCCATATAGCGGATACCGGGAATTTGTAAATTGTTATTAGCCATCTCGAACACCTTGTAATCCAGCGAGGAGAAAAGCTGCTGAGAAGCATATACGGTCAAATCGCCAGCCGGAAGCTTCATAAGATGGCTGTAAGGTCCCTTTTCTAAGAACGAGTCTGTTGTGTGTTGTATATTCATATCGTTGGATAGTTCCCTTCTTCATGTAAATAAGGATTTTGCAAAATCCTGAATTCTAAAAATACATACAAATTAAGCTTTAAAAAAGAAAATAAAAAAAGCCGCAGACTTGTCGTCCACGGCTTCCTGCACCGAAAGTGTCATTACACGTCATGATCTATACATCATTAATACGTAAAATAACCTGTTCTTCCAATAGCATTAAATACAGAAAAAAGCCTGGTTAATCACGCCGTCAGACAGCGCGATGTCACCCATCATGTCGCCCGAACGGGGCCGATGAGACGAGAATTCAAATATGTGGTTTTGTCATACTGCCTGTCTGTCACCATCATGTAAAGCTCAGTCATGTCTGTCGGCCCCCTTTTCTTAAAGTTAATTGCAATGTTAATGGAAACCTGTGGAAGCTGTCAACCCTGAAAAGAGGGAGAATGGAAAGATGTGACTTTAATCATAGTGAAGTGTGAGCTATATCATAGTTCCAATGGCCCGAATCTGTTACTGTCTAAATATTCAAATATTCAGAGATTGTTGATGGTTTACAGGACAATTTTTGTGAGGGGGACGGAGCAAGCATGGAAGGAGATCTCCAGAAGTTTAAGGCCGACTTTTTCAAAGCATTGGCTCACCCTCTGCGCATCCGCATTCTGGAGGTGTTGAGTGAAGGGGAGCGGAACGTAAATGAGCTACAGACTGCGCTCGGTTCCGAAGGCTCTGCTGTATCGCAGCAATTGGCCGTGTTGCGAGCCAAAAATTTGGTGAGCAGCATCAAGGAAGGCACGACGGTCGTTTACTCGTTGCGGGACCCGCTCTTGACGGAACTGCTTGCGGTGGCGCGGCAAATTTTTGACAATCATCTGGTCGAAGCGATCTCGTTGCTGGAGGGTATACGGAACGAGAAGTAATGCTACTACAGAAAAGAAGGGCTACAGAGGATGAAGTGGATGGGAAGGTTTGAGGGATATAACGCAGGAGCTTTGCGAAAGGACCTGATTTCCGGAAGTATCGTGGCAATTGTGGCCATTCCGCTGGGTATGGCGTTTGCCATTGCATCAGGAGTAAAGCCGGAATACGGGCTGTATACGACCATTGTGGCAGGAGTTTTGGTTTCACTGTTAGGAGGGTCCAAATTTCAGATTGGCGGACCTACGGGCGCTTTTATTCCGATTTTGCTGGCTATTGTCATGCAGTACGGTTATGAGAATTTGCTCATAGCCGGTTTTATGGCGGGGATTATGCTCATCTTAATGGGCGTGCTGAGGCTAGGCGCGTTAATTAAGTTTATCCCCAAGCCAGTAACGATTGGCTTTACGGCGGGCATTGCCGTGACGATTTTCAGCGGTCAGATTGCTAACTTTCTCGGCTTGCGCGGAGTAGAGCGGCATGAAACGTTTCTGCCTTCTATGGCAGAGCTGGTCCATCGCCTGCCTTCACTGAATGTGTACAGTATTCTGACGGCGTGTATCTGTCTTGCCGCCCTCATTCTGGTGCCTAAAAAATGGCCCAAGGTACCCGGTTCACTCGTGGGCCTGCTCTTATCCACGCTGGTGGCAGCCTGGCTTTTTCCGGGTCAGGTGGCAACGATCGGCTCCGCATACGGCGCAATTCCGGCATCTCTGCCTGAGCTGCATGTTCCAGGCGTGACCTGGGACCTAATTGTGAAGCTGCTGCCGCCCGCACTTGTTATCGCAATGCTGGGAGCTATCGAATCACTGCTTTCGGCGGTGGTTGCGGACGGCATGACGGGAGCCCGGCATAACAGCAATCGTGAGCTGGTTGGACAGGGTATTGCCAACTTGCTCACACCGCTATTTGGCGGCATTCCTGCGACGGGGGCGATTGCGCGCACAGCCACAAATATCCGCAGTGGTGCCGTGTCTCCCATGTCGGGTATTGTACACGGCTTGGTTGTGCTGCTTATTCTGGTGGTTTTTGCTCCGTATGCATCCAATATTCCGCTGGCGAGTATGGCTCCGGTGTTGATGGTGGTCGCCTGGAATATGAGCGAGCGCAAACATTTTGCACACATCCTCAAGACACGGACAGCCGACTCTATCGTACTGGTTGTCACCTTTTTGCTGACGGTATTTACGACGCTGACCACGGCTGTTGAAGTAGGTCTGATTCTGGCGGTCGTGCTGTTCGTCAAGCGTATGAGCAGTACACTTTCAGTGGATAAGGTGTTACCCGATCCTTCTGTCAAGCATGAAAAAGTCGGCGCGCATATGGTTACAGATCAGCATGATTGCCCGCAGGTGGCGATTTATAGTGTGGAAGGCCCTCTATTTTTTGGTGCCGCTTCGGCATTGGAAAATTCGGAGATGGGAGGTCAGGCTAACCGCCAGCAAGGGATTTTGCTGCTGCGTATGGGTAAGGTTCCCTTTATGGATATGACAGGAGAATCTAACTTTACCACATTGATTCAGAAATATCGGAAATCCGGTGGAACGGTGCTTGTTTCCGGCCTTCAGCCGCAGCCTCTGGCATTACTTCACAAAACCGGATGTTACGACATGATCGGACATAATCATTTTTTCGAGCATACAGGAGAAGCCCTCACGGCAGCCATAACACTGGTGGATCGGGATACATGTCGTGGGTGCAGCCAAATGGCTTTTCGGGAATGTGCTGCTCTATGCGGCAGATCGAAAGCACTATCAAAACCATCCATTTCGGATGGAGCTGTTCCGGCTCCCATACCTGTAAACAGCGGCAGATAGCCCTCTCTGAACTCTTCTATTGGAGTGCAGAACGAATGCCGAAAAATCTCTTTTATTTTTACGATTAGCAGTGCACCCTCAAGATTAGCACCTGCTCGTAAAAACGGAAGAGGTTTTTTGCTTTTCTAAGAAAAAGGGAAAAAATTCAAAAAAATGCTTGTATATCTGTTTTTATGACATTATACTAGATTCAAAAGATACCATTTGTATCATTCTTTTGTTTTAATTTGGTTTTTAATGCACAGATATTAAACCCCTCGATAACTTCTAGCTTCCTACCCTACTTTTTCTTCACGTTTTTCTCTCACTTTTTCCAAAGCGATATAAGCTGAATTTTAAAAATTTACATGGGAACGAAGTTGGCAGAATGGTGCTGTACGAGCATCAGCGGTCACCTTTGCCCAAAGGATTACTGTTTCTTTCGGTCCTGCCCTCTTGGTTGTTCACCACAGAATCATGACCTATGGATTCCATGCTAGAATCTATATTTTTTGAAGGAGGTGAGGACCAAAGGCTATTTTGTGAGCTTTTCACGCGGATGTCGGCAGGTTGTTCTTGAGAACTACAAAACCAAGTAAAGGGAGATGGAAAGTATTGATTAAGTCGAAAAATATCAAAAGGACGCTATCGGCTAGTTTTACTGCTTTTCTTGCTTTTTCTCTGATTTCTCCGGTGTACGGAGATGCGAGCACAACCACCGCGGCAGGAGCTTCGACCATTTCCGCCAAGGTTTCAGCCAAGCTGAACCAGCAATTCAGTGACAGCGAGTACGTCACCTATCTGGTTAAATTAAAAGATCAGGTAGATACAGAGTCGGTTGCCAAGCATGCTTTCCAAAAGGCTTCCGCAGACCAGATATCCCCCGCTGCCGCTAAGCTTTCTGTGCGTACAACGGTTGTGAACTCTCTCATTGATACTGCTGAAAAATCTCAACAGCCTGTGGAAGAATACTTAAAGAAGGAAGTCAATAACGGAGGCGTCAAAAAGTATAAGAGCTACTTTATTGTGAACGCACTTGCGGTAACGAGTACCAAGGAGGTACTGGACAATCTGGCCACGCTTCCTGAGGTAGACAAAATTTTACCGGATGAAACGCGCGAGCTGCAAAAGGTTGAAATAGATAAGGATGCCCAGCCAGAAGTCGGGGAACCGGCAACTGAACAGGCGGTTGCCGATCAAGCGGCTGTAGACACGGCTGTAACGGAAGAGAATGCACAAAAATCCGTGGAGGAATCCGTATATAAGGATGCTGTAACGCCGAGCCGAGCCGAATGGAATATTTCCAAAATTAAAGCACCACAGGTTTGGGCCAAAGGCATTGACGGCAAAGGGGTTGTCGTTGCCAATCTCGATACAGGCGTAGAGTACACTCACCCGGCGCTGAAAAGAAAATGGCGCGGCTTGAATGCTTCCGGTCAAGTCGTGAATCCAGAGCTGAGCTGGTATGATGCGGTTAACGGAGCATCACTGCCAACAGATTCAAATGGACATGGTACACATACGATGGGGACGAGTGTTGGCTCGGACAGTAACGGTACGAATGAAATCGGTGTTGCTCCCGGTGCCAAATGGATTGCCGTACGGGTATTCAACCCGTCAACGACAGATTCCATCCTGCTGGACGGAGGCCAGTGGTTGCTGGCTCCAGTAGACAAAAATGGTAAGAAGCATCCTGAGCTTGCACCGGATGTGGTGAATAACTCTTGGGGTGGCGGACCTGGTCTGGATGAATGGTATCGTCCAGTCACCAAGGCGTGGAGAGCGGCTCAGATTTTCCCTGAGTTCTCCGCAGGCAACACGACACTGTCAAATCCGGGCGGACCTGGATCGGTAGCTAATCCGGCGAACCTGCCGGAAGCCTATGCCACAGGAGCGACTGATGTTAACAACAAGCTGGCCAGCTTCTCGCTGCGCGGTCCTTCGCCATATGGAGAAGTGAAGCCTGAGATATCGGCCCCTGGCGTAAACATCCGTTCCTCTGTTCCTGGCGGAGTTTATGAGGGTGGCTGGAACGGTACATCCATGGCAGGCCCGCATACGGCCGGATTAGCGGCATTGCTGCTCCAGGCCAAGCCATCCTTGACAGTGGATCAACTGGAGGATGTTATTTCGAAAACAGCGACGCCGCTGACAGACAGCCAATATAAAACTTCACCGAATAACGGCTATGGATATGGCCTGATCGACGCGTTGGCTGCGATCAATTCGGTACTTAACTAGAATGGTCTGATCGTGTTTTAGAAAGACCTCGGAAATCCCTTGAAGCGGCTCGTCCAGAGATTTGCATACACCTGCTAACCGTGTAATGCAACATTTACGCAGCCGCTATAAAGGGGTTTTCGTACATAGAAAATACAAAAATTATAAATTTCAAGGAAATTGCAAAAAAATCACTTGTATATCTGTTTTGATAACTTTATACTATCCATAATATATGTTTTTATATCAATTTTTAATATAAAATGTAACGATATAACATGTCGTGTTACAGCATGTTCTCTCTTCGACATTCTCCTGCTTGTTCTCCTTGGTATCTGCTGAATTTCATCGCACGCTATCTTTGATTCACAAACTCATCTATGAAATACATTCACCTATGAAATACATTCACCTATGAAATAAACTCACCTAAGAAAATCCAAATCGTTTTTCAAATTGTACTTTCGAGCGTTGGGGATCGAATGATGCAAAATGATGACCTCTATATTCTATGAAGGAGGTGGTTGCCAACCATATCATGTTGTGCAGCCCGTAGATTTGATGTGAAGGCAAGAAGGCATGAGGTCTTACTCTCGTACAGGTTATACCAGAAATATTAAACCTAGTAAAAGGAGTGGAGAAGTAATTGATTAAACCTAAACGATTTAAGAAACCACTATCTATCGGACTATCTTTGCTTATGGCCTTTTCTTTTGTTCAACCCGCTTTGGCGAATAACACACCGGATGGCTCCAAGCTGGAGTTGAAATCAACTGCGCACAAGGTAACGACCGCGAAGGTATCCCCTAAACTGACCAAACAGTTTGAGGAGAACAACTATGTAACCTATCTGGTCAAATTAAAAGAACAGGTAGACACGAACAAGGTTTCCAAAAATGCCCTCCAAAAGGCCTCGCTTGAGAAAATAACACCCTCTGCCGCCAAAATGGCTGTCCGCAGCAACGTGATCAGCTCTCTGCGCGAAACCGCTTCAAGAACCCAATACGGGCTTGAAAATTATTTGGATAAACAATCAGAGAGCGGCGGAGTGAAGGAATATAAAAGCTACTTTATTGTCAATGCCCTGGCAGTCACAAGCACCAAGGAGGTGCTGGACCATATTTCACAGCTGCCAGAGGTAGACAAAATTTTGCCGAACGAAACACGTTATCTGCAAAAGGTGACAGTTGACAAGCAGGCAGAGGGAACAGCCGCCAAAACTGCTGAAACAGCGACAGCAGACACGGCAAAATCTGCAACGGCAGAGAAGGCGGTAGGGCTGGAAAAGGACGATAGTAAAACATCGGCGAAGCCAGGCAATGCAGGTAAGAACGCTGTAGACCCATCTACCGTGGAATGGAATATATCCCATATTAATGCACCCCAAGTATGGGAACAAGGAATCGACGGAACCGGAATCGTCGTGGCCAATCTCGATACAGGCGTAGACTATACTCATCCGGCCCTGCATCGCAAATGGCGCGGTCTGGACGCGGCAGGCAATGTCGTGAATCCCGAGCTGAGCTGGTACGATCCGCATAGTCATGCGACGTTGCCGGTCGATCAGGAAGCGGATTCCCACGGTACGCATACGATGGGAACGATGGTCGGCTCCGAGGAAAATGGAACGAACCGGGTCGGCGTTGCGCCTGGCGCGAAGTGGATTGCCGTTCGGATTTTTAATCCGGAAACGACGGATGCGATTATACTCGACGGCGGTCAATGGCTGCTTGCGCCAAGGGATGCCCAAGGCAATCTTCATCCCGAGCTTGCACCGGACGTGGTGAACAATTCGTGGGGCGGCGGACCCGGCCTCGATGAATGGTTCCGACCTGTGGTTCAAGCATGGCGGGATGCACAGATATTCCCTGAATTCTCCGCAGGTAATACTTCCCTTTCCAATCCGGGCGGTCCTGGATCGGTAGCGAATCCAGCTAACTATCCGGAATCCTTTGCCACTGGAGCAACCGATCTCAATGACAAGCTGGCCAGCTTTTCACTGCTGGGACCGTCGCCATACGGCGAGGTGAAGCCCGAAGTTTCCGCACCGGGGGTAAATATTCGATCATCCGTTGCTGGAGGTGCCTATAAAGGCGGATATAACGGAACTTCCATGGCGGGCCCTCATGTAGCGGGACTTGCGGCTCTGTTGCTGCAAGCGAATCATTCGCTTACCGTGGATCAACTGGAAGAAATTCTGGAAAATACAGCTACACCACGCACGGATAGCACATATCCGACTTCTCCGAACAATGGCTACGGACATGGTGTCATTAATGCGCTGGATGCAGTCGGCTCTGTCGTTCAGGGCTTGGGCTCCGTATCCGGTAAAGTCGTAACAGGTGGAGACGATTTGGAAGCACCTGTTCTGGAGCATACACCGCCTGCTGCGGTATTCGAAGGTGTGGATGTACATCTCACCGCTCATGTGACAGATGATGTCGGCGTGGCAGCGGTTGAGGCATTTGCCAGAACAGCGGGTACGTCAAACTATGTATATATTCCGTTGGAACGGACCTCCGGCGACAGCAAAGATGGTACATATCAAGCGTCCATTCCGACTTTCTTGGTGGATAGCACCGGTCTGGAATACTATATTCGCGTGAATGATTACGGCAATAACGGTTTTGAAACCGAAGTGTACAAGGTTAATGTCTCCAAAGGCGTCAAACCTGGCTACACACAGGATTTTGAAAAGGATATTGCCGGTATCAATGTCGGTGGACAGGGTAGTGTCTGGAAATGGGGAACCCCGGTAAGCGGCCCTGGTAGTGCACACTCGGGAACGAAGGTCCTCGCGACCAATCTCGAAGGCCAATACCAGACCAATTCCAACAGTTATTTTATGGCTCCTCCAATTGATCTGACCGAAAGCCCGAAAGGGGCACTGGTTAGCTTCAAGCATTGGTACGATCTTGAAAACAATTCTGATTTCGGCAAGGTGTATGTAGCCACCACCAACAATCAGAATGCATTTGAGCAGGTATTATCATTTACAGGCACCAGCAACGGCTGGAAAACACAATATCTCGATCTGCGAGCATTTGCAGGTCAGAAGGTATACCTTCTGTTCAACTTTACAAGTGATAATACGGTTGTAAAAGATGGCTGGTATATCGACGATCTGTCGATTCAGGAGCCGGATACCGTTGCACCTGCCGCGCCAAGTAATCTGACTGCCGAAGCGGATACAGTCGGCAACGTCTCGCTGGCCTGGAATGCTTCATCCGATGAAGACGTGAAGCAGTACAAAGTGTATCGCTCCACCCAATCGGGCAAAAATTACACTTCGTTGGGTACAACCTCTGGACTGAGCTTCACCGATACGATCACGGTCAGCGGCTCGACCTATCATTATGCAGTGGCGGCCGAGGATTACAGTGGTAACGAGGGAGCTAAGTCGAATGAGGCTTCACTGAGAGTAGAAGTGCCGGATACGCTGTATAGCGATTCATTTGACGGCAACTTGGATAACGGCTGGACTCATTCTGGTACCAAGGATGAATGGGAACGTGGCATCCCCAAAGAAGTGGGACCAGAAAGTGCAGTATCCAGACCAAACGTATGGGCAACCGATCTCGATAGTAACTATGAGAGCGGAGCTGACTTTTCGCTGGTTTCTCCAAAAATGAATTTGAATGGTGTGCGGAACGCAACACTTACCTTCAACCACTGGTTTGAAATTGAGTCCGGCTATGACTTCGGTTATGTGGAAGTGTCCAAAAATAATGGCGACACCTGGACCGAGCTGGGCAAATTCTCTCATAACACCAATGGGAAAAAATGGACTCCAGTTTACTACAATCTGGATAGCTATACCGGCAATGAGATTCAAATTCGCTTCCGCTTGAAATCGGATAACAGTGTGAACAAAAACGGTTGGTACATTGACGATTTCCGTGTGCTGGGCATTCCAGCTTCGACAGTGACCAAGGATGTAGTACCTGAGTCGAATATCAAACTGGAAAAAGCGGAAGAACAATTCCCGCTGTACAAAATTACAAGCACCGAAAAGAGTGAATTCCAGGAAAAAGTGAAGCCGAAGGAAACAACGGTGGACAGTGGACGTGTCGGTCTCGAAAGTCTTCCTGCAAGCGCCACAGTTACCGTACTGGAAACTGGACGTTCGGTGAAAACCGATCCGACCACAGGTAAATACAGCTTCATTCACGTAGCTGGCGATTATACGCTGAAGGCTGAAGCCTATGGCTATGAGCCTCAAACGAAGCAGGTCACGATTGAGAATAATAAAGTAATCAGAGCGAACTTTAGTCTCCAGGCGGTACCTCATGGTACGATTCACGGAGTCATTACCGATAAGCAATCCGGTGAACCGATCCGAAAAGCGAAAGTGCTTGTGCTGGAGGATGCACGCATTGCTCCGGTAGAAACCAATGAGGCTGGAGAATTTACGCTGGATGTGCTGGAAGGGACCTATACATTATCCATTGCAGCAGAAAATTATTACAGCG
Organism: Paenibacillus sp. 23TSA30-6; assembly: GCF_014858585.1. Lineage (NCBI taxonomy): Bacteria > Bacillati > Bacillota > Bacilli > Caryophanales > Paenibacillaceae > Paenibacillus > Paenibacillus sp. 23TSA30-6. The sequence goes on from NZ_SLTL01000014.1 coordinate 121,299, forward strand.
ACAGTGTCACGGTCACAGCACCTCCGAACGGCAGTGTGGAAGCGAATGTCACATTGAAGCCATTTATCGGCTTCCAGGGGGGCATCGCTTACGATGACGGTACCGGAGAAAATGCCAGAGCCTTTAACGCGGCAGGCAACTCCTGGGCAGTCAGAATGACACCTGAATCAGAGGTGGCTCAAGTGACAGGAGCGTCGCTTCTGTTCTGGAATTCAGCCTTCCCGAATCCGGGAGGAACGGCGTTCAAATACTCCGTCTATGATGCCTCTGGTGCAGCAGGCGCACCGGGACGTCTGCTGGCTGGTCCATTTGACGGTACAGCCGTTCGGGATGAAACACAGTGGACGACCGTACAATTCCCTGAACCCGTAACGGTTCAAGGCGACTTCTATATCGTCTATACGCAGCCAAGCGCAGGCACGCAAGCTCCGGGTCTTGCTACAGACGAGAGTGGACCCAATGCGCTTCGTAGCTGGCAAGGTGTAAGCGGCGCATGGAGCCAATCACCGGAGGATGAGGGCAATTACATGATCCGGGCGATCGTCAGATATCCGGTTAATGCGCCAACGATTACAACACCGACCAAGGCAACGTATACGAAGGAAGAGACAATCACAGTTACAGGTACTTCCCCGGCAGACGGGGCGGACATCCAGCTCTTTAACGGTAATGAACTGGCTGGCACAACCAAGGTGAAGGATCGTCAGTTCAGTCTGGCGGTCGATCTTCAACCGGGTGCCAATCCACTGAGTGTTCAGGCAGCGGTATACGGCAAAGTAACAGATCGTTCCGAACCTGTGGTCGTCATACTTGACCAGACTAAACCGGGTCTGATCTTGACTTCGCCGGATGAAGGAGCTCGTACAAATGCGGGTGTCGTCAGTGTAACCGGTACGGTTTACGACGAGTTCCTCACCGACTTAACGATTAATGGTGAGCCAGCCGAATTTGGAAGTGACGGCAGCTTTAACAAGCGTCTGCTTATCAATGAAGGGGAAAATCAAATTACGGTAACGGCCAAGGATCTTGCCGAGAACGTAACGACGGTTACCCGTTCAGTGTATGTCGATTCAGCTCTGCCGAAGCTGGAAAATATCAGTCCTGCTGAGGATGTGCGTATCACTCCAGGGCAGCCGGTGCGGGTATCCTTCGACAGTGCGTCCGCATTGGAGGCATCCTTCCGTGTGGAATTGCCTTTCAATCTGACCACCTTGGCCCGAAACGAAATTCCGTTAAACGAAACTTCGTCAGGTCATTATGAAGGGACTTACTTCACTTCCTCTTCTCTGAGCCTGGAAGGCGGAGTCATCGTGATCCGGGTAAGGGATGCAGCAGGAAATGAAGTGGAGACGGAAGCACCGGGAAGATTGTATGTAACGAAGGGTGGAGGACAGGACCCTGATCCGAATCCACCGACCTCTAACGAGAAACCAGTTGCGATCATTCAGGCGAATGATTCAGCCAAGAAGAACAAGAACGTTCAGTTTAACGGAAAAGCTTCACGTGATGTAGACGGTGAAATCGTCAGCTATAGCTGGAACTTCGGCGATGGCGATACAGCGTCCGGTTCCAAGGTAAAGCATAAATTTACCACAGCCGGAACGTATACCGTGGAGTTGACGGTGACAGATAATAGTGGCGCAAGCGGAAAAGCTGCGCATACCATCACGATTCGTTAATAAGGTGCATGGAATGTTTCTTTTAAAATAACAACAGAAGACCCACAGCAAGCCACCATTTACGGAGGTCTGCTGTGGGTCATTTTTGAATTGTGGAATAGGTCTGGAAGAGATAGAATGAATAGAAACATATAAAGTGAATCTATTCACAATACTATTTTTTAGACAGGAGAGAATCATATGATTCATTTGGAAAAAGAAAGCGGGCGTATCCGCCTTGTGCTGGATGCCTATTTTATGGGAGAGGACATAGTCGTACTTATTTCCGGCGGCGATCAGCCCCATCTGGGAACGATTACAGCAGGCGCCAGACTGGAGCCAATTCAAACCGTTCAATTGCAAGCCCACAAGGAATTTTATATTACCGAAGAAATTGCCGTTCGTTTGCGAAAAGAGTTTGCGGGTAACTTTGCAATTTGCTGCGGGGCGCATATGGACCATGTAACGAAGGACGAAATCCGAATGTTGACGGAAATGGCTATACAATTGGGTAAAGAGCTGATCGATCAACTCAAGCAAAAATGTCTGTAACGATTGTAGCGACCTTTTTAAGAAAACTCCTGAATGAGCAGATTTCGGTATGGATATTTACTGTAAGGATACTTAAAAAGCAACGCAAAGCCATGATCCTCGATTTGTACGGATTTCAGTGCAGTGGATGGAATCAAGCTGCGGATCATCAGAGTAACCGCACGCTGGTCTTTCTGGTTGATGGCTTTGGCTAAAGCAGAAGCAAAGCATCGATTGCGTGCCAATTCGAGATACAGCGGAAAAACGGCTTTGGCGATGGCGCGGTGAACCCTCGGCTCAAATGTAAACTGCACTGTACCGGGTGGAATCGTCGTTCCGTTCGTATAATACAGCATTGGTGGATGGGCCAAAAAGGAGATAAAATAGCCGATGCCGTTCGTGCCCAGTCCTTGCTTGGCAGCAAATGGTGCTACCGAGCAGAGGAGGGCCTTCATCCGATCCAAATTGCCATGCACTACAGCACGTGACCATTGGACGGCGAAAGAACGACGGGTGGCAATGGCCTTGTAAAATGGCAGCATGGCGGCGGATATTTTCCTGAGCATGTCAGCATTTAAGCGTTTGTGAGGCGAACACCTTCTGCGGGATGTTGCACGATATACCATAGCTCCGACCTCCTTGGCAGGATGCTCTCAGGGAGCGCATTTTATCAAGTAATAGGTAAAATACTATATGCCCGATCACCTCGAAAAGTGCTTATGTACGTGAGGTGAGTCTCTATAATACAAACTGAAGTTAAAAGTTACCTATCGTGCCACTCCGCAGACGGATGGTGCTCCCATCGCCACCGCTTCGCTTGTACAGCATCATTCCGCCTACTCCGTTTTCTATGTACATTTTTGGTTGATTTTTCTCCACCTCTCTGGCATTTGACTCATCTTTAAATATAACTTCTGTGTTGACTGAGGAAGGGCACTTTAGCTACGGTTTTTCAGAATTAGCATCTTTGTAAAGTTAAAGGTATGTTAAAAATAAAAAGAAGACCAAAATTGCTAAGGTCTTCTTTCTTTCGTATTAATATTATTTTGCTTTAAGAGTTTTAGAAAGTATTTTCCTTTTTCACTCGGGCGATATACATATGTCTCTGATCCCTTCACCTTTGAGTACTCGATCAAACCATATGTTTTTAATATAGGTTCGATATTTAGAAAAGCAGTGCTAATACGACTTTCGTATTCATTGTCATTTGGAAGACTATAAATTCCTGCTTTAAAATGATCTTCATACACAAGAAGAAATTCTAGTATGCTTGGATTTTCAAATCCACTGATATTCGTACCAACAGAGTCATTCATGAATATATCTCTTATTTTCAAAAAAACATCGTCCGACATTAATGGTTCTTCTTGAAGTGTTGCAAATTCCTTATTTTCTGTAGTGAATTGTAATATGTCCTGAACAAGAAAGTATTTACCTGCATTTTTCATTATAGAAGCCTGATTTAATGCGTATAGTATCTTGTCTAATGTCTCTAATTCAATACGCTTTGCTTTTCCATTGACCAAATCATTTATGGTGTTTGGGCGTACATCTGCTAATACTGCCAGTTTATTCATATTCAAATCTACCTGCTCTAGGGCTTGGGCTAGCCTGAATTCGAACATCAACCATTCCCCCGTTCACTTCTTGCTCTCATTATAATTGATAACTCTATTGCCGACAATAATTTATGTATTTTATAACTATTGTAGTTATAAAATACATTGACAATGTATAACTTGTGATTTATTATAAATACATAACCTCAGAAGTTATAAAAAAATACCATTTTATGAAACTCGAAAAAGAGAGGATGATACTTTTATGACTAATAAAATCAAAGCCAATGAGCAAACCATTAAAAACATTGTTCGGATGGGAATGGTCTGGGAGCAAGAAGAAGGCGACGAAGAAGCAGAACTGCACTATTATCATATTACCGATGCCCTCAATCGTAAATGGCAGACGATCGGCATACATGTGTCAGACGCAATTCAAGTATTTGAAAACGGAAACGATAACACCTGGACACGTATTATTGAGCCATCCCCATATAACCCTGATCTCACTGCTAATGATCTCATTAACATGCTCAATATTTCTCCCGATGCTTGGCGTATTCGTAATGAAATGCAAATTATATTAAATACAGTAGAACGGCGTAATACATTCTGTAACCGGATTGTAGATGTGAATGGAAAAAGCATGGTCCTTGTCTTGCATATGATGAAGGATGAATATCTTGAACACGATCAGCTTTCAGACGAACTTTTTATGAAACTGTATATTGAAAATCCTGTGAACGCCCTATCTATATATTTCCTTGAGCTATTGGATATCATTACGTTTTGGGAATGGGAAGCAGCTGGAGGTACATATGCAAAGGCAATTCAGTATAAGCGTGAGACACCTTTGATGACTCTAATTCAAGCCATTGAACGTGCAGAGGATGAAGAGAGAGGTATAGCATCGGGCTTTTGATTTCAACAACAGAATGGCTTAGTGGGCGGTCGGCTAGTCTCCTGAGAAGGAGGTGAGGCCTGTGGAGGTTAAGGATGCTCTGACATTGATGATGATGTTCGGTACGTTGCTAGTTACGTTAATCGGATTAATCGTCACACTTGTTATTGCATTGAACCAAAACAAAAAGAAATAGATCGCCCCGTCGAAAGGTAAACGATCTATTTCCCCGATTGAACCTACTGCTGACCGCTCTTCAAAGCGGCTGCTGCCAAAGAGTGAGGATGTTAGCGCATCCTTGCTATTTTTTTATAATAGAGCATTTTGCATAAATCCCAAGAGAGATTTCAAATCAGCAATATATGTACTTTTAAGCGTTGGGAATCGAATGATGCAAAATGCTGAATAAAGTAAAGGCGTATTGCGATAAAACGTATTGTGGATTTTAATGAATAGTTGCATACGGCTTTAAAAGATAAACATCATTTTTTAAAATAAGTACTGTCCTGATTTGTAAGATTGTGGTACCCTAGAACGTATATATTGTTATTTTACATATTGGAGTTGAATCAGACAAATGAGTAATTTATACAAAGACCCCCAATCGTCCGATCCTTTTCAGGAGACGAATGGTTATAACGCCCCATTTAATCCGCCCCCACAGCTTCCGCCTACAAACAGTAAAGCTGTTGCTTCGATGGTGCTCGGTATTCTAGCTGTCGTCATTCCCTATCTGGGGTTCATTATCGGCATCATCGGTATCATTTTGTCCAGTCTTTCCCTGAAGGAAATTAACCGTCATGGCGAACAAGGCAGGGGTATGGCTATTGCCGGATTGGTATGCAGCATTATCGGGACACTGATTTATGCGCTGATCATCATTTTCTTAATCGTTGTTTTTGTTTTAGCAGCCTCAAGTGGCGACAATCCGTTTTCCGACATTTAATGAAATCAGTGAGCTCATACACTTGTACCCTTCACGATTGGGATTTCAGATGCTATGATGAATGGAGTCCAATCAAGGAGAGTGAAAGTCATATGGCACGTACTCAAACACAAAAAGCGCTAAGCAAGGCGAAGCGCGCTGGAAACTACTGCTCTGCACAGAGCCGCAAAACAAATGGTCATTATGGCGAGATATCGCAGCATGTGCGAATGAAGCCAACCAAGCAGGAACAAATACAAAGAATCAAGCACAAGAAGCGAATTGTTCAGAGCGACGCTTCTTTTTTTTGTCTTCCGTGTTATTATTTTATTCCCAGTTGTTAAAAAAGGACTTGATAATAATTATCATTCTTGCTAAAATATAAAAAGAAAAGGAACCCGGCTAGGGGCTCCTTTAGGGTAAACCAATGCTTTACAGAAATAACCAACCTTATTTTGCTTCAAAGGTTTTGCAGTCCGTTTCTTCGGACTTGTGAGTGTCTGTAGGTCTGTTGCTTACGATATAAATGGAGCTTGCGCTACATTTATTTTCTTGAGCCCAGTGTGTACATGAGTTCACTTCACACATAACGTCTTTTGCCATGTTGTTCATCTCCTTATGAGTTGGATGTAATAGGCTAAGCAAATAAATACGGTCAGGCAAGGTAGGACTTGTCTAACTGTGATTACCCTCTTATTGGAAAGAGGGATTTTGCTATGCCTACTTGTACAATATCAAATGAATCTTAAAATTGCAATGTTGGCTTCAAACAAAAGCTGTCCTCCATGCAGAGCGGGATACCCCTCTGACGGAGAACAGCTTTTTTGCTGTCCGAACATAATAACAATAACGGTATTAAAATGACTTAGCGAACGGCAGGGATATCCACGATCGGGTCAATGTCGGCCTCGTAATCCACACCCTCAAATTCAAAGCCAAACAGTTTAAAAAATTCGCGGCGATATCCTTCAAGATCAGACAGCTCGTAGATGTTGTCTGTCGTCAGCTCGTCCCATATTTTCGCTACTTCAGCCTGCACGTCTTCACGTAGCTCCCAATCATCAATGCGAATACGTCCTTCCTCATCCACAGGAGTTTCCGCAGCATAGAGACGCTCGGAAAACAGACGGTAGCTCTGCTCCACGCAGCCTTCATGTAATCCTTTTTCCTTCATTACCTTGTACAAAGCGGAAATATACAGAGGTACGACTGGTATAGCAGAGCTGGATTGAGTGACCAGTCCTTTGGTGACTGCGACGAAGGCGCGTCCGCCTGAGGCTCTCAACTGATCGTTCAGCTGTTGTGCTGTGGCTTCCAGATGATCTTTTGCACTTCCGATCGTGCCTTCTCTATAGACGGCTTGGGTAATATCTGAACCGATATACGAAAAGGAAAAGGTCGTCGCAGAATCAGCCAGCACACCGCCCTCACGCAAGGCTTCGATCCACAACTGCCAGTCTTCGCCGCCCATAACCTCTACAGTCGCCTGCACTTCTTCTTCTGTTGCAGGTTCCAGTGTAACGCTGCTCACTTCGCCAGTGTGGAAGTTGACTGTTTTATTTGTGTACGGCTTGTCAATGGGTTTGAGCACGGAATTAAACGTTTCACCTGTACGGGGATTGGTGCGGCGACCGGAAGCGACACTGTAAACCACCAAATCGACTTGCCCCAACTCTTCGCGAATGACTTCCACCGTTTTGGCTTTGATTTCATCCGAGAAGGCATCCCCTGTCACGCTAAAGGATTTAAGCCCTGCTTCCTGAGCAGCCTTTTCGAATGCAGCGGAATTGTACCAGCCTGCCGATGCTGTCCGTGTAGCTGTAGCATTACTGGGACGATATACGCCGATTGTATTGGCCCGCGCTCCGAATGCAGCCGTAATGCGGGAAGCCAGGCCATATCCGGCAGATGCCCCGATCACAAGCACATTGCGAGGTCCCTCGATAGCAGGATGGGCTTGCACATAGTTAATTTGTTCCTGAATATGTTGGGCACACCCCACCGGATGAGCAGTGGTACAGATAAAGCCGCGTGTTCTTGGTTTGATAATCATATTATTGTAATTCCTCTCTTCTTGTAGCAATCTTCACCCTTACTATTTTAACTTTTAACAATTTTTTTTCAAACGTGGATTTTATAGAGCCTTTCCTGGACAAAAGTGAATCCCGTATACAGGGTGGCAAGTGCCTAAGAGCCTGCATATGATGCCGTAACGATAAATATGAGAAGGGAGAGAGCTGCTTGAAGAACAAGAGCCGAAAGACCACCAGAAGCAAAAAGCCGCTCTATCGTGTAATTGACCCGGATATGAATGAATTAAGTATGATACAGCGCTTGAAGCCACAGCCTGCGGAGAGGGAGACAGAAGCAAGACTTCATCAGGTTGCTTCTCCGCCTCCCCCAATGGTAGAGGAGGCGGAGCTACAGACCATTGCCGAGCCTGAAGCCCCAATCGGGGACGGGACGGAGAATAAGGATGCAGGTGCAGCAGAGGAAACTCAAGTATTGATGGATGTGCCCGAAGAGCCTGAGCCTCTGTCTGAGTCTCTGTCTGAGTCTCTGTCTGAGCCCCCGTCTGAGCCATTGCCTGAGGCGATTGACGTCGAAGAAATTTTGAACAATAAAAAGGCGCCACATGTAAATAATGCTTTCATCTATACAGACGATTTAAGTGACCTGGCTGTAACCGGTGAGAAGATCGCTCCCGCCTCCATAGATTCCAGCAAGCTGAAGCAAGAGAGCGTCCAAACGGAAAATCTGGCGGATTATGCTGTTCATACCATTAAAATAGCTGATGGTGCAGTAACTTCTTCGAAAATTGCCCCGGATTCCATTACGGTGGAGCATCTGTCGGACGCATCGGTGGCAGGCAGCAAGTTGCAGGATCGTTCCATTGGCGGTGAGAAGCTTCGTGATGGCAGCATCACCCCGGAAAAGCTGGCCGATAAGATTATCAGCAGCGATCATATCGCGAATGGCTCGATTGAAAGCCGACACTTTAAGCAATGGATTGTGTCTTCAGAAATGCTTCAGGATCAGGCGATCACCTCTGATAAAATTCGCAGCGGCACAATCCAATCTAACAATTTGGCCAATGAGGCCGTCGACAGCTCCAAGCTTGGAGATCAGTCTGTGACCACGTCCAAACTGCGGGATGGGGCTGTGGATGGCTCTAAAATTCAGGCTGGCAGCATTGAAAGTGCACATTTAACGGAGCATGCCATCACTGCCCGGCATCTGGCACCCAGTTCGATTAACCGCAAACAGCTTTCCGACGGAATTGTGGGCAAGGAACAACTGGAAGAAGGAGTTGTCAGTGGGCGTCATCTGGAGTATGAGGCCGTCACCAGTGCGCATATTCAGGCTGGAGCGATTGAAAGAAAGCATCTGAGTCCCGGCTCCATTGGGGAAGAGCAGCTTGGAACGGGTCAAGTGACAGCTCGTCATTTGGCAGACCGGAGTATCCAGTCCAACAAGTTGGCGGATCAATCTGTAGGCTCGCTGCAAATTGTCGATCAATCCGTGACTTCATCCAAAATATCGGATCAAAGCATTTTACCGCACAAAATCGCCGATGAGGCGGTACTTACCAGACATATTGCTACAGCGGCTATACAAGGCCCTCAGCTTGCTCCAGAGGCGGTCTCTTCATTACATCTTCAGTCCGAAATTATTCGGGAAAATCATATTGTAACGGGTGCAGTTACGGAGCGTCATTTACAGTCCGGGGCTGTCACGAGCGAGAAATTAGGGAAGGGCGCAGTTCTGGATCATCATGTGGCGAATCAGGCGGTCAAGGAAAATCACATTGCTTCGAACGCTATTAAGCCTGACAAAATTGCTGACGAAGCGATTACGGAAAGCAAAATTGCCGCAGGGGCGGTAACCAGAAATAAAATTGCGCCTCAAGAAATTGCAGATGTACACATTGCCTCCGGGGCTATTCGTGAAAACCATCTGGCGGACAAAAGTGTGGGTGGTAAGGCATTACAGGCTGAGTCCGTTCGTTCGGCGCATTTGGCCGTGGGTTCTGTGCTGAGTGAGCATATCGGGAACGGAAGTGTGGGAACCTCGGCCTTGCAAGGGCAGTCTGTTACCGCAGACATATTGGGTGAAGGCGCTGTTCAAACAGGACATCTGGCGAGTGGAGCAGTGTACTCCCATCATTTGCAGGATCATGCGGTAACTTCGCTGAAACTGTCTCCAGAGAGCGTAGCTACGGATAAAATTAATGATCTGGCGATTACAGCTCCTAAATTGGCAGAGGGCAGCGTAACTTCCTCCAAGCTGTCCGCACGTTCCGTGCAGCCGTGGCATATCACGGATAAAGCTGTACAGAGCAATCATCTGGCTGTTGAAGCGGTGGAAGCGAATCATCTCGCTCCTGAATCCGTCACCTCCAACCATTTGCAATCTGCATCGGTCCTGACCAAGCATCTCGCCCCGGATAGCGTATCCGGTCATATACTTCAGGCGGAAAGCGTCACCTCGGAGAAGCTGGCGGCTCGGGCCGTGCAAGCGTCCAACCTGGCGGAAAGCAGCATCGGTCCTGCACATTTGGCTGCGCAAGCGGTACACACCCAGCATTTGGCGGCCGGAGCGGTACAGGAAACTGCACTGGCTCAGAACGCGGTGAAGTCCGAGCATCTTGCACCGGAATCCATCCAATCGGAGCATTTGCAAAACGGGGTCATTCAGGGAGAGCATATCGCATTCCAGGCCGTGGCGACCTCGACCTTACAGGATGAAGTGGTCACCTCTGCCAAATTGGCGGAGGAAAGCGTAACTTCTACCAAGCTGTCTGCCCATGCAGTGCAATCCGGGCACATTTCAAACGAGGCGGTACAAAGTAACCATCTGGCTGTGGCAGCTGTCGATTCGGCGCATCTGGCAGCCGGAGCGGTCACATCGGTACATCTACAAGCCTCCACGGTGCTTACGAGACATCTGGCCCCGGATAGCGTATCCGGTCGTGCGCTCCAAGCGGAAAGCGTCACCTCGGAAAAGCTGGCGGCGCGCTCGGTACAAGGAATGAACCTCGCAGAAGGCAGCGTCGGTCCTCCGCATCTGTCTGCGCAGGCCGTGCACCCCCGGCATCTGGCAGTTGGAGCGGTACAGGACAGAGCGCTGGCAGAGGGAGCTGTGAAGTCCGTGCATATCGCACCGGAGTCCATCCAGCCGCATCATCTGCACATCGGAACCATTCAGGGAGAGCATATCGCATCACAGGCGATATCGACCGATGCTTTGCAAAGTGAGTCTGTTACGTCCGACAAACTGGCGGAGGAAAGTGTAACCTCCACCAAGCTGTCTGCCCATGCAGTGCAGTCTGGGCACATTACAGATGAAGCCGTACAAAGCAGCCACCTGGCTGTGGCGGCTGTGGATTCGACACATCTGGCAGCCGGAGCGGTCACCTCGGTTCATTTACAGGCTTCCTCGGTGCTTACGAGACATCTGGCCCAGGATAGTGTGTCCGGTCGTGCGCTCCAAGCGGAAAGCATCACCTCGGAAAAGCTGGCAGCACACTCGGTGCAAGCGACGAATCTCGCGGAAGGCAGCGTCGGCCCTTCACATTTGTCTGCGCAGGCCGTACACCCCCGGCATCTGGCAGCGGGAGCGGTACAGGACAGAGCGCTGGCAGAGGGAGCTGTGAAGTCTGTGCATATCGCACCGGAGTCCATCCAGCCGCACCATCTGCACATCGGAACCATTCAGGGCGAGCATATCGCATCACAGGCGATATCGACCGATGCCTTGCAGAATGAGTCTGTTACGTCCGACAAACTGGCAGATGAGAGCGTGACGGCCGCCAAGCTGTCCACCCACTCGGTGCAGCCGTGGCATATTACGGACGAAGCGGTGCAAGGAAAGCATTTGGCAGAAGAAGCGATCCAATCGAGCCATTTAGCCCCGGAAGCCGTCACCTCTGCCCATTTGCAGGCTTCGGCGGTGCTTACGAGACATCTGGCCCCGGATAGCGTATCCGGCCGTGCGCTTCAAGCGGAAAGCGTCACCTCGGAAAAGCTGGCGGCGCGCTCGGTACAAGGAATGAACCTCGCGGAAGGTAGCGTCGGTCCTGCACATTTGGCTGCGCAGGCCGTACATCCCCAGCATCTGGTAGCTGGAGCGGTACAGGACAGAGCGCTGGCAGAGGGAGCTGTGAAGTCCGTGCATATCGCACCGGAGTCTATCCAGCCGCACCATCTGCACATCGGAACCATTCAGGGCGAGCATATCGCATCACAGGCGATATCGACCGATGTCTTGCAGAATGAGTCTGTTACGTCCGACAAACTGGCAGATGAGAGCGTGACGGCCGCCAAGCTGTCCGCCCACTCGGTGCAGCCGTGGCATATTACGGACGAAGCGGTGCAAGGAAACCATTTGGCAGAAGAAGCGATCCAATCGAGCCATTTGGCCCCGGAAGCCGTCACCTCTGACCATTTGCAGGCTTCAGCGGTGCTTACGAGACATCTGGCCCCGGATAGCGTATCCGGTCGTGCGCTTCAAGCGGAAAGCGTCACCTCGGAAAAGCTGGCGGCGCGCTCGGTACAAGGAATGAATCTCGCAGAAGGCAGCGTCGGTCCTGCACATTTGGCTGCGCAGGCCGTACATCCCCAGCATCTGGTAGCTGGAGCGGTACAGGACAGAGCGCTGGCAGAGGGAGCTGTGAAGTCCGTGCATATCGCACCGGAGTCCATCCAGCCGCACCATCTGCACATCGGAACCATTCAAGGCGAGCATATCGCATCACAGGCGATATCAACTGATGCTTTGCAAAGTGAGTCTGTTACGTCCGACAAACTGGCGGAGGAAAGTGTGACGGCCGCCAAGCTGTCCGCCCACTCGGTACAGCCGTGGCACATTACGGACGAAGCGGTGCAAGGAAACCATTTGGCAGAAGAAGCGATTCAATCGAGCCATTTGGCCCCGGAAGCCGTCACCTCTGACCATTTGCAGGCTTCAGCGGTGATGACCCGGCATATTGCGCCGGGAAGTGTATCCGTTCACGCGCTCCAGGCAGGGAGCGTGAACGCTGAGAAGCTTGCGCTTCGGGCAGTGCGTGCTTCGAATCTGGCGGAAGCCAGCGTAAGCTCCGTACATCTGATGGAGCAAGCGGTACACCACCAACATCTGGCTGATGGGTCGGTACAGGAATCGGCGCTGGCTGAAGGCGCGGTGCAATCAAGGCATATCGCCTTGGATTCCGTCCAGTCGGAGCATCTGCAAGCAGGTGCCATCCAGCCGCAGCATATAGGCTGGCAGGTGGTGTCGGAAGACGCAATGCAGGAGGGAGCGGTTACGTCCAGCAAGATCGTGAATGGAGCGGTACAGTCCTGGCATGTGGCCGAGGAGTCCATTGAAGGCCGACACATTGGCGAGGAAGTCATTGATACGTATCACCTGAAGCCAGGGGCGGTGACGCTGGCTCAGCTATCCACAGATATTCACCTCTCGGGGCTTTTGCCGGAGGAAGGTATCAGTGGCGACAGACTCCAGGCAGATAGTGTATCTCGAAGCCATCTGAAAGCTCAGGCCGTCGACAGCGAGGTGCTGAGCCCGGAAGCTGTAGGATCGGAGCATCTACAGACCGCTGCGGTACAAAGCCATCACTTGGCAGAGCAAAGCATTGAAGGGCATCATCTGGTGGAAGGCTCCGTAGGCTCGCGTGAGCTGGAGCTGAACGCAGTGAAGCCGGAGCATCTGAGCATCACCCCGGTTCGTACCTGTGCCAATCAGTCCGCATTGCAGCAGTTCGGCAGAGCGCCGTTTCTTTTGAAGGGCAGCGAAGGAGAGACGGAAGTGACCATTATATTCTCAGAGCCTTTTATGAACCCGGACTATACGCTGGTAGCGATGACGAACCATCCTCTCTTTCATGCGACACTGAAATCGCAAACACCGGATGGGGCAGTAATCGTAGTAACCAAGTGGAATGAAACCGCGCATAACTACGGTATTGTTTCCTGGATTGCCATCGGTTAGTGAATATAATTGGGTAAAACTTATAGCGTGCAGACTCACGTATTTTCTGAATACGGGGCTGCACGCTTTTTCATATACTTTTCACACATTTGTTCCACAATTATCCCGAATTCTCCTGATAAGCTAAAGATACTTTAAAGGAGAGGTGATACAATCATGAAAAAATGGACTAAAAATGCAGCAGCCGTATTGACCGTAGTAAGCGTATTGGGAGGAGCAAGCAGCGCATTCGCCGCTACAGCAACTCCAGCCACAACTGCACCAGCAACGAAAGCCCCGGCGGTTACAACCCCGGCTACTAAAGCACCTGCAGTAAAAGCACCTGCGACAAAAACACCAGTGGTGAAAGCACCTGTTAAAAAAGCTGCAACAGCTCATAAATCAACAACAAAAGCGAAAAAAGCTCCAGTCAAAAAAGCGGTTGCTAAAAAAGTAGCCCACAAAGCAAAAGCAGTAAAAGCGAAGCATCGTACCGTTAAACATCATGTGAAAAAACATCATGCCGTAAAAACAAAAGTAACTGCTCACAAAACTGCTGCACATCATGTTGTAGCTAAAAAAGTGGCTCCTAAAGCTCCTGTTAAAAAAGGTGCTCCAGCAAAAACAGCAGTGAAAACCGCTCCAAAAGCAGCAGCTAAAACAGTAACAACCAAGAAATAAGGTTGGAGAGCAATTCGCTTCCAGCTCGCCTGGCATATACAGCAGCGATTTATGATAAGAAAAGACGGGACCGGGGACGGTATACCCGTCTTTTGTCTATTTTGCTAGGCTTCTGTTAAGCTTATAGAGAGGATGAAATCATCCAGAACAACGGGCAAGGGGTTAAGGTCATGACAAAAATAGTGGTAGTAGATGATGACGTGTTCATTTTGCAATTAATATCTGAATATTTAAAAAAGGAATCCTACGAGGTGACTTCCTTTTCCAGTGGAAAAACACTGGTAGAGCATATCCGTACCGACCATCCGGATTGTCTCGTTCTCGATATCATGATGCCCGGAATTGATGGACTTTCCCTGTTGACTCAGCTGCGCGAATTTACAGAAATGCCGATTATTATGATCTCCGCTCGCGGGGAAGAAAGTGACCGTATTCACGGGCTGGAGCTGGGATGCAGCGATTTTTTAACTAAGCCATTCAATCCTCGGGAGCTGGTTGGCAGAGTCAAAGCCATGCTGAGGCTGACCAAGGCCGGAACATCTGTACCGGACGATAAGGAGGCAGCAGAGGCAGTCGGAAATGTATGTCGTGCGGGCAATCTGTGTATTTTCGCTGAATTTCGTAAGGTAACGGTGGACGGTCAAGAGCTGAATCTAACCTCGCGTGAATTTGATCTGCTGCTGTTTCTTTCGAATCATTTGGAAAGACCTTTTGGCAGGGAGCATCTGATTCAGCAGGTGTGGAGCTATGATTTTATAGGTGATGTGAGGGTCGTGGACGATCTGGTCAAACGGATTCGTAAAAAGCTGGCGGAATACCACTCTACGCTCGTCATTAATACCGTTTGGGGATTCGGATATAAAGCAACGGTTCAGGAGCAATAGCCATGCGAACGATGAGAGCTAAAATACTGCTGTCTCTATCCGTCGCAATGCTCATTACCGTCTGTATTACGGTGGTTTTGTTCATCAGGCTTATCGACGACCTTCTTGTAAATCAGGCTAAATCCAAGCTTCATGAGCAGGCACGCAAAGCCGTCCATATTATGAGCGACGGAGGCTTTGACCGACTGGATAACGCTGAGCTTAACTATGTTATCAAAGGTATGCTTTTGTCTGCCGATTATTTTATTTTAAGCACGGATAACCGCATCATCGACTCCAGTGTTTCTGGAATGGAGGGCAAGAAGATAGAGAGTTTGCTATTAACCCGTCAGGGATTTTTTGCATCCGTTCATCCGTCTGATCATGATCTGGCTACCGTACATGAAGGGGTTGCTGTGCTCCAAGGTAAAAAGATACTGTTTACAAATGAAGAACTGCCTGGGCAGCCTTTTCGTATTTTTGTATATTCACCGCTGTCTTCTTTAAGAGCGCTGTATGTGCCATTAATGAGAACCACGCTGCTATCCATTGTCGCGAGCTTTGTCGTCATTCTCGTCATTGGACTGATGGTCGTTTCACGCTTGGTGCGTCCGCTCAAACGATTGAAGGAGGCCGTAGGCAACTATGAGCCGAATCAACCGCAGGACAGTGATTTTCCACAGGCAGACAAAAGCGAGATTGGCGAGCTGATCGGTACTTTTCACTCCATGTCTACCCGTATACAGCAGCATCACCACGGTCAAATTGAATTTTTGCAAAATGTATCTCACGAGCTAAAGACACCGTTAATGTCCATTCAGGGCTACGTATACGCCATTCAGGATCAGGTGGTCTCCCAGGACGAAGGGCTGAGTATTATCAAAGTACAGTCACAGCGGTTGATTGACATGGTGGAAAAGCTGCTTCAGCTATCAAGGCTGGAGGCGCTGGATGAAGAATGGCCTGTCTCGCTCATTGATCTGAAAAGCATGGCAGAGGACGCCATTCATTTGCTGATGCCAGTGGCTGCTGAACGTTCTGTTTCGCTTCGAGTGGAAGGCGAGGGACTGCATGTGGCTGTTCCGGCTGAACAGTTATTCCGCATGATGCTGAATTTGTTGCAAAATGCGGTTCGACATACCTCTACTGAGGTTGTTATCCATTTGGAGGCGGGAACGACCCCGGAGGTCGTATGGGTAATCCATGTGGATGACGACGGAGAAGGATTGACTGAAGAAGAGGCGGCAGAGGTATTTGGACGATTCTATACCGGCTCGAACGGCGTCACAGGTCTGGGATTGGCTATTTGCCGCCAAATTGCCTCCCGGCTGAACGGAGAACTGATCTGCACACGCTCGCCATTGGGTGGAGCACGGTTCAGCTATATTCAATGCATGTTATAAATGAGTGCAAAAAATGGTTAAAAATGATCGTTTTTCCGGATAAACATTCCATTAATATAACACAAGATGACAGGTTTTAGGTATTATTGCAGATATAGCTTGACTGGCGGGTACTAAACTGAGTAAAATTAATCGTATATACCTTGACTCTTGAACGTCGTTTTTTTAGATAGTGGTCAATAATAGTGGTTAATAATAAATGAAAGAGTGATGAGATGAACCGCCTTTTGGAAGTGAAGGACTTAACGATATCTTTCAAGACCCGCCAGGGACTAGTGCAGGCCATTCGTGGCGTAAACTTTCATGTCAATAAAGGAGAGACGCTGGCGATCGTGGGCGAATCCGGCTCAGGCAAAAGTGTAACTTCACAGGCTGTGATGAAGCTGATTCCGACCCCTCCCGGTATTTATCAAAAGGGTCAAATTATTTTTGACGGACAAGAGCTGATTAATAAAACGGAAAAGCAGATGCAGAAAATTCGCGGTAAGGAAATCGGACTGATTTCTCAGGACCCGATGACCTCGCTTAACCCGACGATGAAAGTCGGCAAGCAAATCACGGAAGTGCTTTTCAAGCATGAAAAAATATCCAGGGATGCTGCTCATAAACGTGGTATTGAGCTGCTTAATCTGGTAGGTATTCCACATCCGGAGCAGCGTTTTAACCAGTATCCGCATGAGTTCAGTGGTGGTATGCGTCAACGTGTCGTTATCGCGATGGCATTGGCTGCCAATCCGAAGCTCCTGATTGCCGATGAGCCGACGACTGCACTGGATGTAACGATTCAAGCTCAAATTTTGGAGCTGATGAAGGACCTTCAAAAGAAGATCGACACTTCCATCATCTTTATTACCCATGATCTTGGCGTTGTAGCGAAGATGGCGGATCGTGTTGCTGTTATGTATGCCGGACAAATCGTGGAAACGGGTACAGTTAATGAAGTTTTCTATAACCCGAAACATCCATATACATGGGGACTTCTCGCTTCCATGCCAAGTTTGGACAGCCACGGTCAGAAGCTGGCAGCGATTCCGGGTACCCCTCCTGATTTGCTTCATCCGCCTGTAGGGGATGCTTTTGCAGCCCGCAGTGCTTATGCGATGAAGATTGACTTTGAGAAAGAGCCTCCACTCTTTCAATTATCCGATACGCATTTTGTGAAATCATGGTTACTGCATCCGGATGCGCCTGTGGTTGAGCCGCCAGAAGCGGTAAAGGCCAAGCTTCGCAAGCTGGATAATGCATTTGAAAAGCCCGTTTTGGTAGAACAATACGGCGGTTAATGTGTGATATAAAATGATTAGAAAATGAAGAAGGGCTGTTCTCTCCGTGGAAGAATCTACGGTGGGAACAGCCTTTTTGGTGTGAAACCGCAGGTTGTGAAAGCCTGTGGTTGTTTGTGTTAGCGGGGCAGTTTTTTACAGCTTGCCGGAACCGGCTTGGGAAGTGACTTCTGCCTTCACGCTGGCGGATGGAGAAATCTTATCGTTCAGCGATGGTTTCCAGCCTACAGAAGAGCTAAGACCCGCGCTGGAGCCTGCATTTACGGCTTGTCCATTCAGGAGAGTGCCTGAGTCGGACAGGGCGGTGCCTCCAAAAACAGTTACGATTTTAGCTGCGGACAAACCTGCAACGTCGATGACATTGTTTTCGGCGAAGATTTTGGAGGATTTACCTGCGCCCCATATATACAGCGAAGGATATTCGGAGCGTTTTACATCACCTGTATAGTAATTGTTGTACAGATGGACTTGTCCATACCGCACGCGTGGTGTGCGTTGTACTGTGTTTTCATAATAATTGTGATGCAGGGTTACACGTAAAGCCCCTTCATCTGCTGTTTTGCTGTCGCTGTTGCCAATAATCGACGTTTTATCATGATCGTAAAAGTGATTGTAAGAAGCAGTAACCAGATCACCTTGGTTAATCACATCGAGAAGTCCATCATGATGCTGGTATTCTTGACCGTAAAAGGTGCCGTTTCCGCTATCGGGGTGAGACCCATCATTGAAGGAATTGTGGTCTACCCATACATGTGTGGCGCCGTTAATTGTAATGGTGTCATATTCCGAATTCCAGTTGCCTGTACTACCGTCAGTTGGGTCCCACTGAGGGAAATAATCGTAGGCATCCTGGAATTCAATATTACGGATAATGACGTTGTCTGTCCCTTTCTTCAGTTGGAAGTTTGCGCCGTTAATGACGGCATCGCTACCCAGACCAACAATCGTTGTATTGGACGGAATATCAATCACGACACGACTGGCCTGATTTTTTTGTGAGGCCTCACGTGCCTTTTCCAATGTGCCAGACGGAAGCTTTTTACCCCATGTGGACGGGTCATACGCTTTAAGATATGCATCAAAATCATATTTAGGGTCCTTGTAATCATTCAATCCTAACGGCTTGTTATTGTCATCGACATTGGCATTGATTGTGCCTTTGACATAAATGATTTTAGGAGTTGTATTACTGCTTTTACCTAAGGCATCCACAAGTAGTTTGCGATTTGTTACGGTGAAAATATTGGAAGCTGTAGCTGCAGATCCGCCTGTCGTGCCTGTAGAAAAGGCTGCCCATCCGTTCTTGCTGCCGAGCACCTCCTTACCAATATCGCCTGCCGCATGAGCGGGTGTGCCAAGAGGAGCAAGGGTAGTGAACAGCAGAGCTGCTGCAATGCCGAGTGAAAATCTCTTTTTCATAAAGTTACCTCCGTATATGGGGTTAGTGGAGTAGACGAACGAAGGGAGTCCCGGGTGCTCCTATGGTTTCTACTTTTCTATCATACTTCGTGTTCCAGTATTTGTTAATATAATAAAAGTTACATACTAAAATATTTATCGAAAATTTTACATAACACAATACACCCCTATTTTTTTCCATTCATAGTGAGTTTATACTAGTGAAAACGTTAACAATCACATGGGATGGGAATTGTATATATGAATATATGGAATTGTTTTTGTATTTTTTACTCGAAAAATCATTATTTTCCGTATTCGGAATCCTCGCTTTCCGTGGAAAAATACTGGGAAGCCAACAAACTTCATGCTATAATCCGAATTGGTAAAAATTACAAATTTCATATGATTACCACAACACTAGCAATAGGTCTTACACTAAACAAATGGAGGTGAGCATGGATTAGTTGAGAATGTTAACGATTTCAACCCAAGAGTCATTTTGCCAATAACAAGTACTATGTATTTAATAATGTGTGGGGGCAAGGACAGGTTCAAGACTGGACACAAAGCATTTTCCATAACAGTGACAGCAATTTGGGCTGGAGCTGGAATTGGCCGAGTAATACCTCATCCGTCAAAGGTTATCCTTCCGTCGTCAGTGGATGGCATTGGACAGCGGATTATACACCAGGCAGCGGGTTACCCGCACGTCTGTGGGATAATAAAAACATGAACACCAGTGTGAACTATCCCATTAAGGCTAACGGGCAGTTTAGTTCCAATATGGATTTAAGTAGAAAAAATATGTTATTATGTGTTGATTTTATTTTACATCAAGATGGATCAAGATATTGTAAGCTAAACTTTAGTTAACGCCAAATAGAGGAGAACGATTGAATTGCAAAATGAGAACGAAGCTCGTTATTTAAAGTTAAAAGAATTTCAGGATTTGTTCGAAGCTGTTTTCAGCAACATGAAAAGGCAACATGACTTTTTTCCAAAAACGAAATACAACCTCGCAGATGGGCACATACTTATTTTAAGGTATCTTTATCAGGTCGAAATTTGTAAAGCATCAGATATAACTAAATATCTGGGTATCACATCTGGAGGAGGAACCGTACTTAATGAAACCCTGCTAAAGCATAACTTAATTAATCGTTTTAGGTCAGAAACAGATAAAAGGATTGTCCAATTCTCTTTGACTAGTGAAGGGCTAAAGGTTGTTGAAGACATTATTCAGCATAGAGCTGCATCCTTCGTTGAACTATTTCAAGATCTCGAGGAACCGGAAATAGATCAAATGCTGAGTGTATTTCGTAAATTGAGTACAAAGCTAAAATAATGGATAGTGACGAGTTTCTAAAATAAATGATAAATATTCTCATTGACACCTTCTTTTAGACCTCGTATAATCCTATTAAATAATATCTTACTTAATAAGATAATTACTTAATAAGATAAATAGGAGGGAATAAGCAACATGTTTATTAATCAAGCTCATTTCGAAGGTTTAAAATCCAATGAAGAACGTATTACTCAAAAAATCATAAAAACCGTAGCTTCAACTGAAAATATTCAAGGTTTATTAAATTTGGAGTGTTGGAAGAAAGAGAAAGATAACGTCATTGAATATGTTCTTGTAACTAAATGGAAATCGAAGAAGGATTTCATGACATGGCTGTCAAGAGAGGAGCATGTTAACGAGCATAAAGTAATGAATATACAAAAAAAACAAGGAAAAATTGAAGAGCCTGTAATGAAAAAGACAATACTTCAATATGAAAGTGTCGATTTGCAAAAATTAAGTTAATAGTTAATTCAAATAAACAGCGAGGAATATGAATGAAGATTAATAAGAAATACCAGAGGGTTATTTTTGCTTTTTTAATGGCATTTACTATAAGTTTTTTCATTTCATTTATTTTGGTATCCATAAACTTCGGTTACAGTAGCATGTTCTTGCAATTTTGGTCGAAAATTTGGGCTGAAGCGTTTATCTGTGCTTTTTTTGGAGCCTACTTCTTCCCAAAATTCATACAAAAACTTATGAATACAATTGACTTTGTTGAGGAAGTAAATCAACAACATAAATGAAAGAAATGGCACTTGTGACTGGAAGTAACCTAATTAATAGCTGATTAAGCTCCCTCAATATGATTTAGTTTTCTCACTCAGGCTCATGAATTCGCAGGATTTCACCCTTAGCTAAGTGTGAGGTAA